>PMOF01000113.1:1436-14262 GCA_003162495.1 Acidobacteriaceae bacterium | reverse complement strand
CCGGTGGGCGCCGGTCCCGTGGCCGCCGATCCGGTAGCTTTGAAGGCGTTCAGCTTGCCGCTGCCCACGCGCATTGCATTTGTGGGAAACCATTTGCCGCGCCAATGCGGCATCGCCACATTTACGACCGACCTGTGTACTGCTATGGGGAGCGAATACGGCGCAGAACGGCTCTTTGCCATCCCCGTCAACGATCCCGAATCCAGTTACGACTATCCGGAGCAGGTGCGCCTCGAACTTGAACAGGAAGATATCGGTTCATACGAGCGTGCCGCTGAATTTCTGAACTTCAACGGCAACGATCTGGTGTGCCTGCAACATGAGTACGGCATTTTTGGCGGGATTGCGGGCCGCCATATTCTGGCCCTGCTTAAAAAACTGAAGATGCCGCTGGTCACCACGCTTCACACCGTCTTGCGCGATCCCGATCCCGATCAGCGCGCTGTCCTCGACGAGATCGCGAAGCTCTCCGACCGGCTGATTGTGATGAGCGAGCAAGCGGCCCGCTTTTTGCGCGAAGTGTATGCGGTTCCAGGCGAAAAGATCGATGTGATCCCGCACGGCGTGCCCGATCTTCCGTTTATGGACCCGAATTATTTCAAGGACAAATTCAACACCGAAGGCAAGTCGGTGCTGCTGACATTTGGTTTGCTGTCTCCTAACAAAGGAATCGAAAACGTCATTCGCGCGCTCCCAGCGATTCTGGCGAAACATCCAGACGTCGTGTATATCGTCTCCGGCGTAACGCATCCGCATGTCCGGCGGCGCGAGGGTGAGCGCTATCGCGACGGACTGCAAGTGCTGGCAGAGAAGCTCGGCATTATGGATCATCTGATTCTCAACAACCGGTTCGTGAGCGCGGAAGAACTGGTCGAGCATGTTGGCGCTGCGGATATCTACATTACTCCCTATCAGCAGGAGGCTCAGATTGTTTCCGGCACGCTGGCCATTGCTCTGGGCGCGGGCAAGGCGATTATCTCCACGCCCTACTGGCACGCAAAAGAGTTGCTCGCGGAGAACAGAGGCGTGCTGGTGCCGTTCGAGAGTCCCGATGCAATCGCGGAGGCAGTTGTGAAACTGCTCGAGAACGATGGCGAGCGGCATGCGATGCGCAAGCGGGCCTATCTTCACTCCCGGGCAACCACGTGGCCCAAAACGGCACGGGCCTACATGGCCAGCTTCCAGCGTGCGCGGTTCGAGCGCACGCTGCAGCCGAGGGCGGCCCGGAAAGAGGATGCGGCGGTCAAAGCAACCGATGAACTTCCTCTCTTGAACACCGCTCACATGTTGAGGATGACGGATGATACCGGCATGTTGCAGCATGCTATCTTCTCACTTCCCAATACTCGCGAGGGATACACGACCGATGACAACGCTCGCGCGCTGATTGTCTCGATTCTTCTCGATGAGTTCCCGGCTCATGCGGGCAGTTTGGAGTATCCAAATCTTTCCCATCGCTACCTATCCTTTTTATGGTTTGCATTCTGCCCGGACTCGGGAAGGTTCAGGAACTTTCTTGGCTACGATCGCAGATGGCTCGAGGAAGTTGGATCAGAAGACAGCCACGGCCGCGCCTTGTGGTCCCTGGGCAAAGTGCTTGGCCACTCGCGGAACGCAGGATTGAGAGGCGCGGCCGGCCGGCTGTTTGAGGCGGCAGTACCCGCCACGCAAACGTTCACAAGTCCTCGCGCATGGGCGTTTTCCATCATGGGCATGCAAGCCTATCTGGACTGGTTCCCAGGCGACCGCGCCGTTCAGGGAGCCCGCAATGCGCTTGCAAATCAGCTCCTCGATGCGTATGACCGCACTCAGTCCGGGACATGGAAGTGGTTTGAGAAAAGCCTCTCCTACTCCAACGCCCGGTTGCCGCAGGCGCTGATTCTGGCGGGATGGCGCAACGAAAACAGGCGCATGATGGAAGCCGGAATGGAGTCGCTGGAATGGCTCATCCGCGAGCAGCATCGAGGCTATGATGAGGTCTTCGTTCCCATCGGCTGCAGTGGATTTTTCGCGCAGGACGGAGAGAAGGCACGTTTCGATCAACAGCCGGTGGAGGCGTGCGCGACCGTCTCGGCATGCCTTGAGGTCTACCGGCTGACCCGCAAAAGGTATTGGCTTGAGGAAGCCTGGCGCGCCTTTCATTGGTTCCTCGGCAAGAACGACCTGCAGGTGATGCTTTACGACGAAACCACAGGCGGCTGCAGAGACGGGCTTCATCCCGATCGCGTGAATGAAAATCAGGGCGCGGAATCTACGCTCTCGTTTTTGATGGCTCTCCTCGAAATGAACGAGGCGAAGGTTGCAAACGCAAACGAACTCTCCATGGAAATGAGTCACTCCTCTTGACGACAACTATCGCTCCAATCTCACTGCCGGATCCGATCGTCCCGCAACCGCAGCATATCAATACGCATGCGGGGCTTCCCCTGTTTGCCCGCTATCACAGGAATCCGATACTCACCCAGGAGAACTGGCCGTATCCGATCAACAGCGTCTTCAACGCGGCAGCCGCAAAGCTACCTAATGGAGACACCTTACTTCTGTGCCGGGTCGAAGACCGCCGCGGCCTGTCTCATCTCTGCGCCGCGCGATCCACGAATGGAATCGACGGCTGGCGCATCGACGCGCAACCCACCCTGCCTGCGGATCCTCTCGGACATCCTGAGGAAATATGGGGCATCGAAGATCCGCGCATTACCTACGTTCCCGAGTTGGAACAATTCGCGGTTGTCTATACCTCGTTTGCGCGAGGCGGCCCCGGAGTTTCGCTGGCAACGACTCAAGACTTCAAGAGCTTTCAGCGATACGGCGTAATTATGCAGCCGGAGGACAAAGATGCCGCGCTGCTGCCGCGCAGAATTGACGGGAACTGGGCATTGATTCACCGCCCGGTGACCACCCAGGGAGCGCATATGTGGATTTCCTACTCGCCCGATCTGCGCCATTGGGGAAGCCACAAGATCATGCTCGCGGCGCGCCGCGGCGGCTGGTGGGACGCAAACAAGATCGGCCTGTGTTCGCCTCCGATTGAAACCGCCAAGGGATGGCTGACCATCTATCACGGAGTGCGGCGAACAGCATCGGGAAGCATTTATCGCCTGGGCCTCGCGCTCTTCGATCTGGAAAAGCCCGAAGTGTGCCTGCAGCGCGGGGACTCCTGGGTATTCGGACCCGAAACCAGTTATGAGCGCGGCGGAGATGTGAAAGACGTCGTGTTTCCGTGCGGTCAGACGATCGGCGCGGACGGCGATACGATTTACCTCTATTACGGAGCCGGGGATTCCTGCATCGCTTTGGCCACTGGCAGCATACGGTCTCTGCTGGCATGGCTTGATGCAAACTCGAGCCCTGAGGAAGTAAGTGCGCTATAGTGCCTGTCGTTCCCGGGAAAGGATGAGTAACTGAGATGAGCGCAGAAGCCCGGACCTGGCCTAACTGGCTGCCGCACGTGCTCATCACCAGGCGGCAGTGCCCTCGCTGCAATTCGGTCCAGTTTAAGCATGCTGAACTGCGTTCCTATGACGGCCTGTTGCGCATGTTTGCGCTACGCCCGGTTCGTTGCATGTTTTGCTGGCGGCGATACTACTGGTTTGCCGTGAGCGCCGCCAATGCTGAATAAGTCCTCTTTATCATAGTGCGGCTCCCTTCGAATGGGCCAACCTGTCTCGGCCGATTGGGGCACAGGGTTATAATTTGCCCATGAGGGCGAGCACACCCACTAATCCGGGAAACAAACAAGCGCAGGGTGCGTCCGTGCGCGTTATGGGCGATGACCACGACGTGGCGTCCAAACTACTCGCTCTGGAGACGAATCTCGAGCAGTTTGAAAACCTGATGGTGGCCTATTCCGGTGGCGTTGACTCCGCGTTTCTGGCCGCTACAGCGCATCGTGTTCTGGGTTCCCGCATGCTCGCCGTGCTGGCCGATTCGCCCAGCCTGGCCCGCCGCGATCTGGAGCATGCCCGCGAATTTGCCGATGGGCTTCAAATGCCGCTGCGCGTCGTGGCAACGCAGGAATTGGAGCGGCCAGAATACCAGCGCAACGACGCTAATCGCTGCTTCCACTGCAAGGACGAACTCTTTGCGACCATGGAAACTTTGGGCGCTGAGCTGGGCTTTGCCCGCATCGCTTATGGCATGAACGCCGACGACACGCGCGATTACCGTCCCGGTCAGCGCGCCGCCCAGGACCACGCCGTGCTTGCGCCGTTGGCGGAGGCCGGCCTCACAAAAATGGAGATTCGCTCACTGGCAAAGGCCGCCGGCTTTTCCTTGTGGGATCGCCCGGCAGCGCCATGCCTCTCTTCGCGCGTTGAATATGGCCGCACCGTCACCCGCGAGGTGCTTGAGCAGGTGGAGCGCGCTGAGGAAAGCCTGCGCCAGTTGGGCTTTCGCGAGTTGCGGGTCCGCCATCACGGCGAGTTGGCTCGCGTTGAAATTGCGCGCGCAGAGCTGCCCCGCGCCCTGGCGATCGAAATGCTCGACGCCATATCCGCGGCCCTCAAGCAGGCCGGCTTTCAATATGTCACCCTTGATTGCGCCGGCTTTCGCTCCGGCTCCATGAACGCAATCCTCCCCGCCGACGTGCTGCTGCGACGCGGTCCATAGCCAACAGGTTAGAATCTAGAGCGCGATGCGCATTGCATATCTCGAGTGTTTTTCCGGCATAAGCGGTGACATGTTTCTGGGCGCCCTGGTCGATGCCGGCGTCCCCTTTGCCTCTCTCGCGGAAACGGCCGCCGCGCTCAACGTCGGCGCGCGCCTTGAGATGCGCAAGGTGAGTCGCGGCAGCCTGGCCGCAACCAAAGTGGACGTGCTCACCTCGGCCCAACCGGGCAGCGAGACGACTCACTCCCACGGTGACCATCCGGCCCACACCCATGCGCCTCATCGTCATTTGTCGGCCATTCTCGCCATCATTCGCGCCGCCGCGCTTACCGAAACCGTGAAAGCCCGCGCCGTCCGCGCCTTCCAGCTCCTCGGCGAAGCCGAAGCCGCCATTCACTCGATTCCAATCGAGAAGGTCCACTTCCACGAAGTGGGCGCGGTCGACACCATTGTCGACATTGTCTGCGCCACCGTTGGAGCAGAGTGGCTCAACATCGACCGTTGGCTCGCGTCGCCTCTCAACGTCGGCAGCGGAACCGTGGTCTGCCAGCACGGCACGCTTCCGGTCCCCGCGCCTGCCACGCTTGCCCTGCTTGGCGATGCGCCCGTTTACTCGGGCGGCGAGCCGATGGAGCGCGTTACCCCCACGGGTGCGGCCGTACTACGAATGTTAGAAGTCGGCTACGCGCCGCTTCCGCCTATGCGCATCAAGGCCTCCGGTTACGGCGCAGGCGGTCGCGATACGCCCGGCCAGCCCAACCTGCTGCGTCTGCTCATCGGCGAAGAGGAGACCGCGCAGGCCATCGCCACGGACTTCGTCGCAGTCATCGAAACCGTGATCGACGACTCCAGCCCGCAGTTGCTCGCATACGTCAGTGAACTGCTGCTTGCCTCCGGTGCCTGGGACGTTTATCGAATCCCGGTGCAGATGAAGAAGGGCCGCACCGGCGTGCAACTCACCGTGCTCTGCCACCCCGATCGCGCGCCGGCACTCCAGGATATTCTGTTTCGCGAGACCACTACGATCGGCCTGCGCTGGAGAATCGAAAAAAAAGTTGGATTGCTGCGCGAATTTCTCAAAGTGCAAACCATGTGGGGCGAAGTGAGCATCAAGATCGCCCGCTTGCCTGGCGGCGCAATCGCCAACGCATCGCCGGAGTACGAGGATTGCCGCCGCATCGCCGCCGAGCACTCCGTCCCCCTCAAGCAAGTGATGCAGGAGGTTATGCGCGTTTACGCAGCCTCCGGAATTGCCGCTTCCGACATCACGAAGGAGCAACGCTGATGGATCGCTCTCAAATCGAGACCCTGCTCAACGAAGTCCGCCAGGGCAACACGCCTGTGAGCGAGGCGCTCGACCGGCTTCGCGATCTCCCTTTTGAGGACCTCGGGTTCGCCAAGCTCGATCACCATCGCGCGCTGCGCACCGGCATGCCTGAAGTGATTTTTGCCGCTGGAAAAACTGCCGCGCAGGTGGCCGCTATTTTTGCTCGCATGGCGAAGGCGGGCGGCAATGTGCTCGCCACTCGCACAACTCGCGAAATGTTTGAAGCGGTCGTTGCCGTCGAATCGCGCGCAGAGTTTCACGAGACCGCCCGCGCCATCACTCTCACTCAGACGCCCGGCATTCCCGGCAAGGGAACCATCGCCGTGGTCTGCGCCGGCACCAGCGACCTGTCTGTTGCCGAAGAAGCCGTGGTCACCGCGCGCCTGATGGGCAACACCGTCGAACTCATCGCCGATGTGGGCGTGGCCGGCATTCACCGCCTGCTGGCGCAAAAAAGTTCGCTGCAATCGGCTCGCGTGCTCATTGTCTGCGCCGGCATGGAAGGCGCTTTGCCCACCGTGGTCGGCGGTCTGGTCAATGCTCCGGTGCTGGCCGTTCCCACCAGCGTGGGTTACGGAGCCTCGTTTGGTGGCGTGGCCGCACTCCTCGGCATGTTGAACACCTGTTCGCCCAACGTCTCCGTCGTCAACATTGACAACGGATTCGGCGCCGCCTGTATCGCATCGCTCATCAATCACCTTTGAGAATCCCGCTGGCGCCTGTGAGAACCTGCCCGGAAATTCACGGAGATTGTTTTCAGACACAGAGGCGCTGGTGAATAGAGTCACGCTACCCAAGGCACCTGGTTAAAGCCTTCTTAAGTTCCTGCGTTATCCCGCGCACGGACCGGCCATTTGACCGCAGTTGTAGCCCGCCCATAGTTACCCTCGCGCACGGAAGCGGTCAGCCGCGGCTTATCCATTTCCCGTTTCACGCGCGCTATAATTTCGCTTGCTAATTCGATCCGGCTCTTTTGTTTCATGGTGAATCCTCTTCTTGATGGATGAGTAATGGGTTCAACCCGCGCCATGAGGCGTGGGCGAACAGGTGAAAATTCAAACGGGAATGGATCACTTGCAACCGGCAAACAGCGGATTTTGTTTGCGGCGATCGGTATGCAGGTTCCTCGCGCGCCTTGAAGAGAGATGGATCGGCCTCGATAACTACTCATCTCCCATCTTCCTATGCGTTATCTTAGGAGTCGCGAAAGTTAGCGTCTGTTCACATTGGATCGCTGCATCCTCTGGGTGCCCCAGGTCTCGATTTTGAGACCTGGGATTTCAGGATTCCTGACCACTAAAAATTGCCTTCCATTACTGCATCCGCAATCCGTGCCGCTTCCACTGCCGGTAGCACATCATGCACCCGAACCACGGATGCCCCATGCAAAATCGCCGCCACCATGGCCGCTAAATTGGCCGTCTCGCGCGCTCTCACAGGCGCGGCCTGTCCCTCATGCAGCGGCGCAAGTGTCCGGCCAAGGAAGGACTTGCGGCTCACGCCCGCCAGCAGCGGACGACCCAGAGCCAGCAACTCCGCCTGCCGCGCCAGCAAAGCGTAGTTCTCCTCGAACTTCTTCCCAAATCCATACCCTGGGTCCAGCACAATCCTATCCGCGGCAATCCCCGCCTGCGCAGCCTTATCCAGGCTCGTTTGCAACCCGGATCGCACCATCGCAAGCAGTTCGTTCGCAGGCAGTCGCGCCTGCCTGCTCCATTCCTCCGGCCTGCCTCGCGTGTGCATCAGCACCAGCCCGCATCCCGTCTCCGCGCAAGCCTCAGCCATAGCGGAGTCCCAAAGAAACCCGCTCACATCGTTCACAATCTCCGCTCCACCCGCTACAGCAGCCCGCGCCGTCTCCGCCTTATAGGTGTCGACAGACACGATCGCTTCCGGCCGGGCAGCCAGAATCCCTTGGAGCACCGGCAGCAGCCTCGCCTGCTCTTCCTCCGCGCTCACCGCCGGCGCATCCGCTGAATCAGCTGTTCCCCCTGTCCGCGACCCCGGCCGCGTACTCTCCGCGCCCAGGTCCACCAAGTCCGCTCCTTCGTCCAACAGCCTGATTCCGTGTTCAACAGCCGCCGCGGTATCAAAAAACAATCCCCCATCGCTGAAGGAGTCGGGCGTGATGTTGACCACCCCCATCACCAGCGTCCGCCGGCCCAGTTCGAGCGTGCGGCTGCGCAGTTTCCATCCGTCGATTGTTCTTTTCAGGGTTCCCACTCCAGTCAGTTCAACCATAGTTGAATCCGCAAATCCGTCTCTCCCGAATCGCCTCGACCGCGTTGCCCGCCTTGACGATAAGCAGTCGTCTTCTCCCTGAATGGTACGCCGCGCCCTGTCCCGCTCCTGCTAAACTCCGGGCATGATGGCACCCAGGCGACTCTCTGCACTTCTGCTGGCTCTCGCCCTCGTCGCCTGCCCCAGGGTTCCCGCACAGGCGCGGCACAGCACGAAGGCCGCCAGCCGCCCCGGCCTGACCAAGGGCAAGCTTGCCGACCGGCTCCAACTCATTCTCGCCGAACCAGCGCTGAGCCACGCCGAGTTTGGCATCAGTGTCGCCACACTTGACGGCCAGTCTCTCTATGGCTTCAACGAAGGCCGTCTGTTCACGCCAGCCTCGAACGTGAAGCTTTTTACCACCGCCGCCGCCTACGCCCTGCTTCCCGCCGACACCCTCACCTGGACCACCAACGTCGTCGCCGGTGGCGAGATCGACAGCCAGGGCGTGCTGCACGGCGACCTGATTCTGCTTGGCGCAGGCGATCCCACCATGAGCGCCCGGCATTACCCCTATCAACCGCCTCCAACCCCTCCGGTCCCTGGCCCCGCAACACCAAGTCCCCCAGCCCCGGCATCTTCCGCGAGCGAGCCCGTGACGCCGCCCGCTCGCGCAATGGAGGCCTTGGAGTCTCTGGCTCAACAGGTCGAGCAGACCGGCGTCCGCACCGTTGACGGCGGCGTCATCGGCGACGACAGCTTTTTCCTCAACGAGCCGTACGGCCAGGACTGGGGTTGGGGCGACCTGCAATGGAGCGATGGCGCACCCATCTCCGCGCTCACCTTCAATGACAACACAGCCGAGTTGACAGTATTGTCCGACCCCGCCGCCCCCAACGCCGCCACCGCCGCGGCATGGACGCCCAACATGGAATACTTCGCCCTCGACAACTCCATGACGTTGGCTGCCAGCGGCGAAACGCCGCATCCGGGCCTCGACCGCCGCCCCGGCTCCATGCTGATCCGCGCCTGGGGAACGATTCCCGCCGATGGCTTTCGTTCCAGCCTGGCCGTCGAAGACCCGGCGGAGTTTACCGCCGCAGCCTTTATTGAGGCGCTCAAACGCCATGGCGTTAAAGTGAACGGCGCGGCTGAGTCCCGCCACATGGATCCAATTGGAACCGGCAACTTTGCCGCCGAGCGCGCCGAGCCCGTCAAACTGACCCGTTCCGTTCTCACCACTATCGCCGCGCCCCTCGAAGGCCGTAAGGTCCTGGCCACGCGCACCTCGGTCCCGGTTGCCGAGGACATTACGGTCACCAACAAAGTAAGCCAGAATCTGCATGCCGAGCTGCTGTTGCGCCTGCTGGGCAAGGTCCAGGGAACGGAAGGCAGCCTGGCCCAGGGCGCCCGCGTGGTGCGCCAGTTCCTGGTCGACGCCGGCGTGGATGACGCTGACTTCTTTCTCTACGATGGTTCGGGCATGAGTCCCGACGACCGCATTGCCCCGCGCGCCTGTACGCGCCTGCTCGTCTTCGCCGCGCGGCAGCCCTGGGGAGCGGCATGGCGCGCCGGCCTGCCCGAGGCCGGCGTGGACGGCACACTGGCCGGGCGGTTCAAGAGCTCCCCGCTGACCGGCCATCTGTGGGCCAAGACGGGCACCCTGAACGGGGTTAACGCTCTCTCCGGCTACCTGACCGCGGCCAGTGGCAAAGTACTGGTTTTTTCGATCCTGGTCAATGGCCACAGGCCCGGCAGCGACGCTGAAGCCAAGGCCATCGACCGCATGGTTGAGACCATTGCCGCCGCGGAGTGAGCCTGTATCATCAGAGACCGATGCGCTCCTTTTCTCTTCCTGCTTCGCTCGCGTTGTGTACAGTTGCGATCGCCCTTGCCGGAACCCTCGCAGCAGCCATCGCCGGCTGCCGCTCCTTGCCCGCATCCAAACCCCGGGAGCTCTGGACCGCGGAAGAGGCGCGAGGGGCACAGGTGTTTCAGCAAAACTGCGCCCGCTGCCACTATCCCACCACCACGCGCGGGCTACGTGGTCCCGGGCTGCAGGCGCTCACCAAAATCAAAGCCATGCCCTCTGGCGCGCCGCCCACCGACGAGCGGATGACCCAGACCATTCTGCACGGGCGACTGATGATGCCGGCCACTCCGCTTTCCGACGCCCAGCTCCACGATCTGCTGGCTTACCTGCACACGCTATGACAAACGACGCCGGTAACACCGAAGACAAACCGAGTGAAGGCATGAAGGTGAACTCCCAGTTCCCGCCACGAGAACTGTTGCGCCTGCCCGGACTGGCCGCCATCAGCCTCTACTTGCTGGTACTCGCCGGGGTCATCATCATCGGGGTCGTAGGCGGCGCGCGCGGCCCCTACTATCCCCCCATCTTTCTGATCTTCGCGGCTCTCTTCATCGCCGCCAGCGCCGGGCTGCTGTTGCTGTTGCGCTGGGCATGGGCGCTGACCCTGGCGGCGGTTTTCCTGCTGGTCGTCTACAACCTGTGGATCTTCTCCAGCCTGCATCAGGGCGCGGCGCTCGTTCAAGGTCTGCTGAACCTGGTCTTTTTTCTCTACCTGGTCCGGCCTGAGGTGCGCGAACGGCTGCGCTAAAAGCTACCAGAGCACCTTACGAGACTCCGCTGCATGGGTCCCGGAGGAAGGCGGCGAAAATAGCCCTGTCACCTGCCCCTTCGTTCGCAGGATTGGTACTGGGCCGCCGTCCTCCCGGAGGGAGGCAGCGAAAATGGCCCAGGGTGCAAACCCTGGGTCCGCTTGTGACTCAGGACGACTCGCCCCGTAGGGGCGATGTGAGCCTGGCCCTTTCATTTGATCCATCAACTTGAATCTTGCAATCGTCAGGCCCCATGGCCCAATCCCCGGCCCCGGATACCCCTGCCGCTACAATAGGAGCGTGATGGAACTCGTCCAGATCGAACCCTTCCGCAAGGCTCCGGCTCCCAAACCAGAATGGCTCAAAGCCCGCGCCCCGGTCGGCGAGAACTACCACGACCTCAAGCGCCTGGCCCGCTCGCTCAATCTCCACACTGTCTGTGAGAGCGCCCATTGCCCCAACATCGGCGAGTGCTGGCACCACAAAACCGCGACTTTCATGATGCTGGGCAACCTGTGCACGCGCCGCTGCGGCTTCTGCGCCGTGCCCAAGGGCCGTCCCGAGCCCATTGATTTCGATGAGCCGCGTCGCGTCGCGGAGGCCGTGGCCACGCTGGGCTTGCAACACGCCGTCATTACCAGCGTCAACCGCGACGACGACTTGGTGGGCGGCGCGCGCGCCTTCGCCATGGTGATTGATGAGATTCGCCGCCAGGCTCCCGGCTGCCGCGTCGAGGTGCTCATTCCCGACTTCCAGGGCAACCAGGAAGCAATCCGCATCGTCGTCGAAGCCCGCCCCGAAGTCCTCAACCACAACACGGAGTCGGTGCCGCGCCTCTATCGCGTGGTGCGCTCCGGCGCGCGCTATGAGCGTTCATTAGAGTTGCTCCGCTACTCCAAAACGCTGAGGCCGTCAGCGATCACCAAATCCGGCGTGATGGTCGGCCTGGGTGAGGAGACTCATGAACTCCTCGTGGTCTTCCGCGATCTTGCCGCGGTCCACTGCGACATTCTCACCATCGGCCAATATCTGCGCCCCTCGCGCGATCACCTGCCCATGGCCCGGCTCTACACGCCCCGCGAATTTGCCGAGTTAAAGACCGAAGCCCTCAGGATGGGCTTCCGGCACGTCGAGTCAGGCCCGCTCGTCCGCTCGAGCTACCACGCGCACGAGCAGGCCGCTGCGATGGAACGGACGGTAGTGGCGTAGAAGCTTTCCAAGACCTGCGGATTCGTTAAAATAGTGTCTTGCACGGAACGAGGACCAAACCATGGCAGTCTCCACAATGGCCGGCATCCCGGCGCTCAAGGAAATCTCCACCGATCTGAAGCGGCGCATGGACCAGGCGGTCGCCACCTTCCAGGCCAGCCTGGCCTCCACGCGCACCGGCCGAGCCAGCGTGCACATGCTCGATCAGATCAAGGTCGAGTGCTACGGCACCCACATGCCCATCAACCAACTGGCGCAGGTCTCCACGCCTGAGGCGCAACTGATCGTGATCGCGCCCTACGACCCCGCTGTGCTCAAAGAGATCGAGAAGGCCCTGCAAGGCGCCGATCTCGGCTTCAATCCCCAGTCCGACGGCAAAGTAATTCGCGTGCCCGTTCCGCCTATGACCGAGGAGCGCCGCCGCGACGTCTGCAAGCACCTCAACAAAGTGCTTGAGGAGCACCGGACCGCGGTCAGGAACGTGCGCCGCGACGGCAACGATGCGCTGAAGAAGCTTGCCAAAGACAAGAAGATCAGCGAAGACGAAGAAAAGCGCTCCCTTGACGAAGTCCAGAAGATGACCGACGAAGAAATTCGTCGCATGGAAGAGCTGTCGCGCAAGAAGGAAGCCGAAGTGATGCAGGTGTGAATACCGGACGCGCCTCTGGAAATTGCGAGACCGTTCCCGATCCGGTTAGAGCAAGCCTTTGCGCCTCATCCTGGTTAATTCATTCTTGGGGCTGCTTCATTCCCGGCTGCTGACCAGAGAGAACATGGCTCCGAACGGGTCCTGACCGTTGATAATCCAGCCGCCGCCAGGCACCTGCATGGGGCCGTTGA
>PMOF01000113.1:0-1390 GCA_003162495.1 Acidobacteriaceae bacterium | reverse complement strand
CCCATGGGCCCCATGTCCATATCGCTGACCTTGGTCCAGCCAAAGAGCTTTTTGTAGAAGTTGAATCCGCCGTCGAGGTCGGTGGTGTAGAGCTCGCGCCAGCCGATGGTGCCGGGAGTGGGAGACTCGGGGCGTTGCGGCGAAGGCATATTCGGATTCGGGGTGAAGACAACGATGGCGGCGCCCTGCGGATCGGACATGACGGCGAAGCGAAGCATTCCAGGAATGTCCGTGGCGGGCTTCCACAGTTTGCCGCCGGCTTCGACGATCTTTTCGATATGCGCATCGACATCCTCGACCGAGATATAGCCGATCCAGGCGGTGTGCCCTGGCATGTTCAGCATGCCGGCCATTCCAACTTTTCCGAGGTTGAAGGTGGTGTACGGAGGGCCGCCGCCACCCGTCATCTCCTGGGTGGTCCAGCCCACAACGTCCGAGTAAAACTTGCCGGCAGCTTTGGTGTCGCTGGTCATCAGTTCGTACCAGCCGAACTTTCCTTTGGGCGTAAACATGGCGAGGGTTCTCCTTTTTTGGGCGGACGCGCCTGTGCATCAGGGTACACCTCTGCGCAGAGTAGGCCGGAGAATTGGATATCAATTTGATGGATGGTCTGTCAACCACCTGCTGTGGGGCGGCCATCGGGAGGCTTAAGGGACCGTCTTGAGGATTTCGGCGGTAATCACCCGAAGATACTTTTCAACTGCTACAACGGCGTCTTCGGCCTCTTCCTCGCCGATGACGGCTATGTCGTAGAAGGCTTCGTTGCGCTTTCGGCGCATGCGGTCGAAGAGGGCAAAGAGTGAAGCATTGCTAGGATCGAGATGCATTTGGGCCATCGATGATGGCGATGTGGTGGCCGAGTTGAACGCGGGGTCGCTGGCCGTGGCTCAACATCAGGGCCAGAGACGCCTTCAGCATTGCCTGGTAAGCCGTTTGATAGGCAGTTTCTTCGTCGATTGCGAGATTCTTTCGGGCCGCAACGGCCTTCTTGTTGGCGTCAGCCAAAAACTGCCGCACCTGCTTGGGATCGATCTTCTGCGGCTTCGTTTTTGTCATGGCTGATCAGCTCGATGCGCTTTCCGTTCCATATATCGGTGATAAACGAGTCACGCTTTTTGAGGCGGCGTTTCAGCTCCTTTCGAGTGAGGACAGTGTAGTTGATTTCGCGGCGGAGGGTCTTCTCGGCCTTGCGGGTCTCTGAGGCCAGCTGCGCCTGGTCGGGCTTGCCGAGGATGAGCAGGTCGATGTCGCTGGCGGCGTCGGCTTCGTTCTTGGCGAAGGAGCCGAAGATCCATGCGGAACGGATGCCGGGAACTGCCAGGAGGGCGCGCTTGAGGGTGGGCTGGATGCCGACCGAGCCTTGGAGCAGGGCGAAGACGGGCTTCAAATA
>PMOF01000195.1:2079-8944 GCA_003162495.1 Acidobacteriaceae bacterium | reverse complement strand
TCCGGATCGGGCAAGAGCTCCCTTGCATTCGACACCATCTACGCCGAAGGCCAGCGCCGTTACGTAGAAACCCTCTCCGCCTACGCCCGCCAGTTCCTCGACCAGATCGAGCGGCCCGACGTGGACTCCATCGAGGGGCTTAGCCCGGCCATATCCATCGAGCAGAAAACCACCAGCCGCAGTCCCCGTTCCACCGTCGGCACCATCACGGAAATCTACGACTACCTGCGCCTGCTTTACGCGTCGGTCGGCACGCCTCACTGCCCCAACTGTGGCCGCCCCATCTCCCGCCAGACCGCCGAGCAAATCGTGAACCGCATTCTTGAGCTTGGCCTCGGCGAGCGCGTCACCGTCATGGCGCCCGTTGTCCGCGGCCGCAAGGGCGAGTTCAAAGACCTGCTCGACCAGCTCGACCAGCAGGGCTTCCGCGCCCGCGTTGACGGCGAACTGCGCGATCTCTCCGAGCCGGTTCTCCTCGACCGCCGCAAGAATCACTCCATTGAAGCCGTCATCGACCGCATTCTGCTCAAGCCCGAGGGCGCTCCATCCTCGCCGCACTCGACAGCGGCAAAAGCGGCAAACCACGAATCTCTCGCCGCAGCCAAACCCGCGCCCAGGCCTTCAAACAAACCCTCCATGGAAAAGCGCCTCGAAAACGCCGTGGCCAAAGGCCTGCAACTCGCCAATGGCCTCGTCATGGTCGCCATCGCCGGCGGCGAAGAGCAGTTGTTTTCTTCCTCCATGGCCTGCCCCGACTGCGGCCTTGATGTGCCCAAACTCGAGCCGCGCAGCTTCTCTTTCAACTCCGCTTTCGGCGCNNGGCGGCCTCGGACCCGGCTCCTCCTCGCAATACCTGCTCAAGCTGATCCATCTCGCCGCCGACCGCTATGACATCGATCTCAAACTTCCCTTCGAGGACCTGCCCGTCAAGCAGCAGCACATCCTCGTCTACGGTCCGCCAAAAAATGAAGCGCCGCGCACCGGCTTCCACGGCATTCTCACCTTCTTGCGCGACTCAATAGAAGAGGCGCGCAGCGACGGCTATCGCGAGTACATGATGAACTACATGTCCGCCACGCCCTGCCCCGTCTGCCGCGGCAAGCGCCTGCGCCCCGAATCGCTCGCCGTCAAAATCGGCGGCCTCTCCATCGCCGACTTCACCGCCCTCCCGCTCAATCGAGCCCTCTCCGCCGCCATCAACCTCAATTTCACGGCGCGCGAATTGCTCATCGCCGAGCGCCTCCGCCACGAGATCGTCGAGCGCCTCGAGTTCCTCTGCGCCGTGGGCCTTAACTACCTGGCCCTCGACCGCAACGCCGCCACCCTCTCCGGCGGCGAAGGCCAACGCATCCGCCTCGCCACGCAGATTGGCTCCCGCCTCCGCGGCGTTCTTTATGTCCTCGACGAGCCCTCCATCGGCCTTCATCAGCGCGACAACATGCGCCTCATCCAGGCTCTCGTCAAGCTTCGCGACCTCGGCAACACCGTGCTCGTCGTCGAGCATGACGAAGACACCATCCGCCACGCCGACTACGTCCTCGATCTCGGCCCCGGCGCTGGCCGTCTCGGCGGACAGGTCGTCGCGCAAGGCACGCCTGCGGAAATCATGGCCTGCCCCGATTCGCTCACCGGCCGCTATCTCTCCGGAGTCGAAACCATGCTCCAGCGCGCCCGTCCGCGTCCCCTCACCGGCAAATGGCTCACCGTCACCGGCGCGCGCGAGCACAACCTGCACGACCTCAACATTCGCATTCCCCTGGGCGTCATGACCGTGGTCACCGGCGTCAGCGGCAGCGGCAAAAGCACGCTCATCAACGATATTCTCTACCGCTCCCTCGCCAAATCCATCTACGGCTCGCGCGAGGAGCCCGGCGCGCACGAGTCCCTCACCGGCGCTGAGCAGCTCGACAAGGTTGTCCGCATCGATCAATCCCCTATCGGCCGCACCCCGCGCTCCAATCCCGCCACCTACACCCAGGTCTTCTCGCCCATCCGCGACCTATTCGCGATGCTGCCCGAATCCCGCGAACGCGGCTACAAGGCCGGCCGCTTCAGCTTCAATGTCTCCGGTGGCCGCTGCGAAACCTGCCAGGGAGACGGCCAGCGCCGCATCGAGATGAACTTCATGCCCGACGTCTACGTGCAGTGCGAAGTCTGCAACGGCCGCCGCTACAACCAGGAAACTCTCGCGGTAAAGTTCAAAGGCCACTCCATCGCCGACATTCTCGACCTCACCATTGAAGATGCGCTCCCCGTTCTCGCCGACGTGCCGCAAGTGCGCCAGAAGCTGCAAACGCTCGTCGATGTCGGCCTCGGCTACGTCCACCTCGGCCAGAGCGCGACAACACTTTCCGGCGGTGAAGCCCAGCGCATGAAACTGGCCCGCGAACTCTCCAAGCGCCAGACCGGACGCACTCTCTACCTGCTCGATGAGCCCACCACTGGCCTTCACTTCGACGACGTGCGCAAGCTTCTAGAAGTCCTCCACCGCCTCGCAGACCTGGGCAACTCGGTCATCATCATCGAGCACAATCTCGACGTGATCCGCAACGCCGACTGGGTCCTCGATCTCGGCCCCGAAGGCGGCGAAGACGGCGGCCGCATCGTCGGCGAAGGCCGCCCCGCAAAAATCGCCGCCACGCCCGGCTCGTACACCGGCCAGTTCCTCACCCGCTACTACACCTCCGCTAACGGCAAACTCACGCCCGCCGATGTCGAATCCGAAGAGAACCTGGGTGCCCCATCCTTTCCGCGTTCTTCAGCGGAAAGGGTGGGAGACGACGAACCCAGACTTTCAATACCGGGTGCCCCATCCTTGCCGCGTTCTTCGGCGGAAAGGGTGGGAGACCACGAAGCCAGACCACCGAAGCCAAAACGCATCATGCGCAACACCCCAGCCGAAGACGACCTCGCCGCGACCCGCGCAAAATCCAACCTGCCCGCGCAAGACCCCACCGTGTCCCAAAACTCCGGGCCCCGCAAAAAGAAAACGGGCCGCGCATGAGCACACAGCCCGAGCACGACCCTCTCAACCCACATGACCTCATTCCGCCTGCGCAGGACTTCCCCTCAATCGAAGGTTCGGCCTTCACCCCAAGCCTGAATGAGGCCGAAGAAACAGAGGCAGTCAGGGATGAGTTTCAACCCGTTCAATTATTCCCTGAGGAAGTTTTTTCGCTTGACCCCGAACCGCTCCTCTTCCAGTCCTGGTCCCACCCTGAAATCGTCCCGCCCACCCGCATCCCTCATCTCGGCCACCTCGCCGTGCTCGCCGCCATCCTGCTCGTGAGCACTGTCGGTTCCTGGCTGATCGCCATGGCCGCGCTCCATTTCCATCTCTTTGGCGTCTCAAGCCTCCAGCAGGCCAACTCGGACATCCATTACACCCTTGGCACCCAGGCCGTCCTTTATCTGCTCACTTTCGGCGGCTGCCTGCTTATCTTTCCCCTGTTCTGGCACAAGAGCTTTCTCGCCGGCCTGCAATGGAACGGCGCAACCGCCTTGCGCCTGCGCGGCCGCCTCATGGCAGCCGCCGGCGCTTGTTTTGTCCTCGCCATTATCGATCAGCTGGTGCTCCCCGGCCCCTCCAATACCCCCATCGACAAGCTCTTCCAGACCCCTCTCTCGGCGTGGCTTCTCTTCGCCTTCGGCGTCACCTTTGCGCCCTTCTTTGAGGAGCTCCTCTTCCGAGGCTTTCTGCTGCCTGCGCTNNCAATGGTCCCTGACCGCCATGGCCGTCGCCTCGCTGCTCACCAGCATTCCCTTTGCCTTGATGCATGCCGAGCAGACCGGCTACTCCTGGGGTCCATTTCTTTTGCTCGTCTGCGTCAGCCTGGTCCTCTGCTGGGCGCGCCTCAGCACCCGCTCCCTCGCCGCCAGCGTCATGGTCCACGCCTCTTACAACCTGCTGCTCTTTTCCCTCATGCTTCTAGGCACGGGCGGCTTCCAGCACCTGGACAAGATGTAAGTCAAGATGTAAGAAAAATAATTTGTAATATTCTGCGAACCTGCAAGGGACCTCAGCCGGGCCTCGCGGGCTCTATATCATGTTGGGAAATAACCCGGCCCTACTTCGCCGCACCTGCCGTCGGCTTCGCCCCATGGAACAGCCAGTGGTTGATGTCCGGCCAGAACTCTCTCGCAACAAACGAAGCCGCATCGATTCCCACGTCCAAGCCCCACTCGGTGCCCGTGTTCTTGAGGCTTCGCTGCGCGGTGGGATAGTAGAGGCTGGAAAGTCCCGACGACGCACCTGACCCAATGACCTCGCTCAAATTGAAGACTTCCTTCCCCGAGTCCGATCGGGTAATCACGGCGCGGCTCATCGCATATCCAGTCCGTTTGAAGAATCCGCCCCTTCCCAGGGTGTAGTACCGCGTGTCTTCACGCGTGATCACAGGGACCACGAATTCCACCATGTAGTTTTCGCTCGTTTGATCCACCGCGGCATGCCAGAAGTAGCGAGCGTAGCCGGCCGCGCCCTGATGAAACTCCGGAGTCGCATCATCCGCCATGGAGTAAGCGGCCAGCAATCCTGGAATGAAAATCGATGAGTAGTCGAACGAATCTTGAGTGGCGTCGCTGAACTTGTCCTTGACCGACTGAGGAGGCAACTTCACGTCGGCGCTGACCGAGCGAAAATTCGGGATAATGCCCAGAATGCGCTTGGTCTGTGGAGCGACATCGCTTTGGTTTGGATCCTGCGCGGCCAGCGCATCCGGCACATTCTTCTGCCCCGCCTGTCCTGCCTGGTCCGCGGACCCAGCGCCGTTAGCTGAACCCGCCTGAACGGCGCTGCTGCTGAAGTCCGAATTCGAAGCGTCGCTCTGCTGCGCCGCCAATTTGAGGCACGGTGTCAGGCAGAAAATCAAGGCTGCAAATACAAACAAATGAACAAGGTGTGGGCGCGCGAGTCTGCGAACAATTTGAGTCTGCCGCTGAACGAGGCCGGCCGCTGGGGAAGAAAGAGATATAGCCATGGGTGATTTGACTCAATATAAACCAAAAAGAAGCACAGACTTTCGCTCGGTCAACAAATCGGCAGGCAACCTTTCACCAAAAATGCCGGGTGCCCCATCCTTCCCGCGTTCTTTGCGGGAAGGGTAGGAAACCACAAATCCCAACTCGCTGACCCGCTCACTTACAATCAAAACCGATGACCACCCACGCCCAGCAACTGCTTTCGCTCCTGGCCCGCACCAGCTTCCGCCTTGGCCAGTTCAAGCTCTCCTCAGGCGCCACCAGCGACTACTACATCGACTGCCGCACCACCACTCTCCACGCCGAGGGCGGCCGCCTTACCGGCGAAGCCATTCTCGATCTCTTGAATGAAAATCACATCGAGGCGGACGCCGTCGGTGGCCTCACCCTGGGCGCCGACCCCATCGTCTCCAACGTGGCCACAGCCGGTGCCTGGCGCGCCCTGACCGGTTCCGCCCAGTCCAACCCCGCCGCTTCCCCCGCTCCATTGCTCCACGGCTTCCTGGTCCGCAAAGCCGAGAAGGCCCACGGCACCGGTCGCCGCATCGAGGGCTTTTGCCGCGAGGGCGCGCGCGTGATCATCGTGGATGACGTCTGCACCACCGGCGCCTCCACCATCAACGCCATTGAAGCCGCCCGCGAAGCCGGCATGATCGTCGCCGCCGTCGTTTGCATCGTTGAGCGCGAAGAGGCCAACGGCCGCCCCGCCGTTGAAGCAGCAGCGCATTCCGCGATGAGCCTCGCGCCCTTCCTCCGCCTCTTCACCGCAACCCAAGTCCGCGCCGAACATATCAGACAGCTCAAATCCGCGCAGCCAGAGACCTCTGCCTAAGGTCGGCCCTACCTATCCTCAAACGCCGAAAAGCCCCAGGCAGGAGCCTGGGGCTTTTCGGAAAATCACGTCCATCTTTTAATTCCGCGCTTGCTTACTTGCCCGCGCCTTGATTCGACGCCGACTGCGCGCCCTGATCGCCGCTCGCGTTCGAGAGCAGTTGCACTTCCACGCGACGGTTCGCCAGCCGCCCTGCCGCAGTTGTGTTCGGCGCTACTTCCTTGTCTTTCCCAATGCCGATCAGATAGAACCGATGCGGGGCAATCGCAAACTTCGCTGCCAGGTATTGCACCACCGCATCCGCGCGGCGCTGGCTCAGTTCATAGTTGTACTGCGCCGGTCCCGTCGAGTCGGTTCCGCCCGTCACTTCCAAAATGTAGCTCTTGGCCGTGCCCAGTCCAGCCGCAAAGGTATCCAGTTGAGCCTTGTCATCCTTGGTCAACTCGGCCTTGTCGAAACCGAACGTTACCGAAACATCGCCCTGCTGGTTGTAGTTATCAAGCCCCTTCACCACGCTGTCCAGTGAGTCGGCGCGGTGCACGGCGTCATTGGCCGCGACATCCGCATCACCCGCGGCTTTGGTCGCCCCTTGCGCGTTCAGGGCGGCAGTGTCCGCGGAGCTCTGCGCCTGACTGATCCCCGCCTGCGTCCGTGTGTCCACATCATGTAGCTGCTGGTTGTTTGCCGATGTCTTGCTGTCCAGTTGGTCGGTATGCTCCACCAGAGGCGTGGTCTGCGTGCGTACATAGTTCTTGGTTGCGCAACCCGTCACACCCGCCACTGCCAAGCCCGCCACCAAAGCCATGGCTCCAAGTCGATAATTGCTCATTGTCTTTTTCTCCTTCTTGCCGGCATGCCAAGCGTGCTCGCACGGCGACCGGATCGCCGGATGAACCGGCACGACTCCGCCCAACCATTGTGCATCCCAGTGGCCAATTCCGGCTTAACCTTCAACTCATTGTTAACAATCATTTTATGCCCCTGCAAAACCCTCCGGACACGGTCGTCTTACTATGTAGCTTTTACCTGACAGGGTAAGGATTGCGTGCCCGC
>PMOF01000195.1:0-2072 GCA_003162495.1 Acidobacteriaceae bacterium | reverse complement strand
TACGAAAAAATCCGCGTTCTCCCCACCCAGCCCGGCGTATACCTCTACAAAAACGCCGAGGGCGAGGTCATCTACGTCGGCAAGGCCAACAACCTGCGCTCCCGTGTCCGCTCCTACCTGCTTGAGGCCTCGCAGGCCAACGCAAAAACCGGCTCCCTCATGCGCGAGGCTGTCGATCTCGAATACATCCTCGTCGCCAACGAGCATGAAGCCCTGGCCCTTGAAAACAACCTCATCAAGCAGCGCAAGCCCCGCTTCAACATCCTGCTCCGCGACGACAAGACCTATCCCTACGTCAAGCTCACCCTCGCCGATCGCTTCCCAAAAGTCTTTGTCACCCGCCGCCTGCGCAAGGACGGCGCCGCCTACTACGGCCCCTACTTTCCCGGCAACCTCGCCTACCGCATCGTCGAGCTCATTCATCGCAGCTTCCTCATTCCCAGTTGCAAGGTCGATCTCTCTCGCTATCACCCGCGCGCCTGCCTTCAGTACTACATCCACCGCTGCCTCGGCCCCTGCGTTCAGGACCTCACCACTCCCGAGCTTTATCAAAACGCCGTCCGCGACGCCCAGCTCTTCCTTGAGGGCCGCCACGCCGAGCTCGAGCGCACCCTCACCGCCCGCATGGTTGCTGCCTCCCATGCCGAGCAGTTTGAAGCCGCCGCCCGTCTTCGTGACCAGCTCTCCACTGTCCACCAGCTCCAGGAAAAACAACGCATCGCCACCGCCGAACAGAACGACGACGCCGATGTCTTTGGCTATCACTTTGAGGCAGGCTCGCTCGCCGTCAACCTGTTCCACGTCCGCGCCGGCAAAATCGTCGACCGCCGCGAATTCTTCTGGGAAGACCTCCCCGACCTGCTGGAATCTCCCACCTCAGACGACACGGAATCGGAAACTCAAGCACTGTATCAGGGCACGACTTTAATAGCCTGCCCTGAGCGCAGCCGAAGGGTGCCGCAAAAGCAGAAAAATAGAGATGGGGCTTTAGCCCCTGACGGAGATCCCGGCCAGCCAGAGAAGCTGGGTGCCCCATCCATTCGCCAGCCTTTGGGCGAATGGGTGGGAAGCCGATCAGATCGCACTGTCGCATCTGGGCTCCCCGCCGAACGCGAAACCCCTTTCCACGCCGCCCCCGTCTTCAGCGCCCTGCTCAAACAGCTCTACATCGACCAGCAATACGTTCCCCGCACCATCCTCGTCCCCGTCGACTTCCCCGACCGCGAAACCCTCTCGACCCTGCTGACCGCCCGCGCCGGCCATCGCATCGAGATCGCCGTTCCCCAGCGCGGAGACAAACGATCCCTCATCGACCTTGCCGGCCAGAACGCCAAGCAGTCCTACACCCAGCGCTTCCGCGTTCTCGAGCCCAGCCGCAAAGCCATTCAGGAAGCTCTCGCCGACACCCTCATGCTCCCCGAACTCCCGCGCCGCATCGAGTGCTTCGACATCTCCCACATCCAGGGCGCTGAGACCGTAGCCTCCATGGTCGTCTGGGAAGACGGCAAGATGAACAAGCAGCTCTATCGCAAATTCAAAGTCATGACCGTCCTCGGCGTCGACGACTTCGCCTCCATGCGCGAAGTAGTCACTCGCCGCTACCGCCGCCTGCTCGAAAACATGAACAGGACAACCCCCGATGCCGCCTTCGGTTCTGGCCACAACAAGAATCTGGGTGCCCCATCCTTTCCGCGCTCTTCCGCGGAAAGGGTGGGAGAGCACGAACCCCAACCATCCGTCCAGCTGAAGGGTACGGGCTTCAGCCCATACGTAAATCCTGCCCAGGACGACGGGGCTGGTAGGGATGGGCTTCAGCCCATCCATTCATCCCCCGAGGCAAAAGCCTCGAAAGAACCCCAAACCCTCCCCTCGCTCATCCTCGTCGACGGCGGCCTCGGCCAGCTCCACGCCGCCGCTGAGGCCCTCGAATCTCTCGGCCTGACCTCGCAGCCCCTGGCCTCCATCGCCAAGCGCGAAGAGGTCATCTACGTCTACGGCAACGAAGACGAGCCCATCGTCCTTGATCGCCGCTCCCCCGTGCTGCATCTCATCCAGCTCATCCGCGACGAGAG
>PMOF01000064.1 GCA_003162495.1 Acidobacteriaceae bacterium | reverse complement strand
ATCGCCCGACTCCGACGCCAAGGCCTCGCACCACGTCGACCCCGCCGCGCCCAGCGGATTCCGCCTCTTCGGCCTTGGCGGCAAAAAGAAGGCCGTTGAGCCCGCGCCACCCGCACCCGCTCAATCGGCAGCCAAGCCCTCCACGGTCGCCGCTGTCTCCGCCTACGCCCCCGGCGCCGGCCACATCGAAGAAGAGGTGATTGAAGAGGAGGAGTTCGACGCCCCCCGTCATCATCACGCCAAGGCGGACGACCTCGACCTGGAAGATTACGAAGAGGAGACGCTTCCCGCCCAGCTCCGCACCGGCGACCTGGGAGAGTTGCTCCAGGAAGCCCACCTCGACCACAAGATCCAATTGAACTTCGACGACAAGAACGTCGAAGACGAATCCTTTGACGATGAAGAAGACGACGAGGACGAGCAGTCCGCCGCGGCGGACCAGCCAGCCGCAGGCCAGGGTCAGGACTCATCCCAGCAGCGCCGTGATCGCGGTGGCCGCGGACGCCGTGGGGGCCGCGGAACCCAGGCAGGTCCACAGGGCGGACAAGGCCAGCGCCGCGGCATGACCCGCCGCTCCGCGCAGACCTCCGACCTGCCCATCATCTCCGACCTGCTCAAACCCGGCCAGGAGATCCTGGTGCAGATTGCCAAGGAGCCCATCGCCAAGAAGGGCGCGCGCATTACTTCGCACATCGCCCTGCCCGGCCGCTTCCTGGTCTTCATGCCCACCGTCTCGCACATCGGCGTCAGCCGCAAAATCGCCTCCGACGAGGAGCGCCAGCGCCTCAAGCGGGTCCTCGTTCACGAGCGCGGCGAAGCCTCCGGCGGATTCATCGTGCGCACCGCCGCCGAGGGCGCGTCGGAAGAAGACCTCCGCGCCGATCTGCGCTTCCTCATCCACCTCTGGGATGAGATCAAGACGCGTTCCGACACCTCCAAATCGCCTGCCCTGATCTATCACGATCTGTCGCTCATCGAGCGCATTCTGCGCGACCAGGTCAGCGCCAACTTCTCCTCGATCTGGGTGGACTCGCAGGACGATTACGAGCGCATCGTCCGCTTCCTCAACCGCTTCTCGCCCACGCTGGTCCGCCGCGTCAAGCTCTACACCAAAGAGGTGCCGCTCTTCGACCACTTCGGCATTCAGGACGAAATCTCCAAGGCCCTCCGCTCGAAAGTCTGGCTCAAGTCCGGCGGCTCCATCGTCATCAACCAGACTGAAGCTCTGGTGGCCATCGACATCAATACCGGCAAATACGTCGGCAAGTCGGCGCGGCTTGAAGACACCATCGTCAAGACCAACCTCGATGCCGTTCCCGAGATCGTCCGCCAGATTCGCCTCCGCGATCTCGGCGGCATCATCGTCATCGACTTCATCGACATGGACGAGCGCAAGAACCGCTTCAGGGTTCTGGCCGCACTCGAAGAAGCGCTCAAAGCCGACCGGGCTCCCACCAAGGTTCTCCAGTTCAACGATTTCGGCCTGGTCGCCATCACCCGCAAGCGCGTCAAGCAATCGCTCGAGCGGACGTTGAGCGTCCCTTGCCCCACCTGCCAGGCTACCGGCATGGTCAAGAGCCCCACCACTGTCTGCAACGAAATCTACATCGAGCTGCGCAAGATGAAGAAGCACTTCGAAGGCGCCGACGTGCTGCTGCGCGTCAACCCCGAAACCGTGAAAGTTCTCAAGTCGAACAACGCCAGTTGGCTCAACGAATTCGAGGAGTTGGTCGGCAAGAACATCCTGGTCAAGAGCGACGTCACTTTACATCCTGAGCAGTTTGACATTCAGGGGTAGAAGTAGTTCGAAAGTTAGCTGCCCCACCCTCGCCGCGCTTTTGTGTTTGTGGCTAGGGTGGGAACCTCGCGAGAATTAGGCTCCGCAACAAGCGCGTGACATCGGATTCTGCTCGACGTGGAATTTCGTGTAATGACCTTCCAGCCTCTAAGTCGCGCTATTGCCAAATTAAGAAATGGACTCTGGCCAATAATAAAGGAAAAGCCGCTCAACTTAGCGCGTGCTGCCTCTGCGTGCCTTTCCCTCCCACTCCTATGTCGCGTGTTGGCTGAGTTCAGGAAGGGAATCTTTCGTATTACAAAGGAGAAGTGGATCGACTTAGCGGGGGCCTGTATCGCCTTGCTTTACCGACATTCCCTGTTCAACTCAGGTACTACCTGGGAGACGGCGGCGGTTGGCACTTGGATTCTGTGCTTTGTCGTTGAGGTCCAATTCATCACAGCAGCGTTCAAGGTCTGGCATGAGATAGGCAGCCAGCCGGAGGTCCGCAATGAAGTGTCAGCCATACTGCTTCCGAATGCGAGGCCCATCAATACACAGGTCTCAGTGCCTCGACCAAAGTATTTCCAGCTCAAGCTCATTGGAATACCGGTCCTGTCGCTGGCCCCTCTTTTTTTAGTATGCTTTTTGGTCATGCGACTGGCCGTCGCGAGCGAACGCACCTACGCGTACCTCGTCCCAACTGGGGAATTGATGGAATGCCAAAGACGAGCCTTTTTCCTCAGGACGGTTGGCCCGCAAATTCTTCATAACGTCCGGGTAGAGTTAAGGGAGGACAAATCCGGGAGGACTGTTTCAGAAGCTTACCCGGAGCTGGATCCTGGCAGACAACTATCAGAGAAGTACTTCTGGTTCACACCATCCACTCCATGGGAGGAACAGTACACTATTAACATCGCCGCGCGAGAATCACAATCATCACAGATTCTCATCGTAGGCAGTTCTCAGAAAGAGCTTCACTTTGCCACGCAAGTAAGGTACGACAATGGGCCGGAGCCGATTGCGAGCTGCCGAGACAAATCTCTACCAGAATCATACAAGTTAGCATTCGGAGATCAACACTCGTGCAGTGAGCTTTTGGCGCTCGAAGGAGATTTACCCGGAAAGCTCGATGTGCCCAGCTACCAAACTGCGGACGGAAACTTTGCTATCAGGCGAATAAAGGAACTACCTTCCCCGTCAGTGTTAGATGCAGAATCGGACGACAGACAAGTAACTGAATACCAGCACCAAATTATTGAGCCAATTCTGAAGAAATACACGAAATCGAAAATACACATTTATTATGCTGGCGGCGAGAAAACCTTGGCGTATGCCAAAGAATTTCAAAAGATATTCAGTGATAACGGTTGGGCGGTTAGTGGCCCATCCCCGGTGCCCGCGGGGGACGAACGAGCCGTCGACTTACAGTTATCAGTCAATTACCACGAGAACTGGAATAGGCTCAATCCGAAATCTCAAGAACTAATGGAGGCGTTCAAAAGGGCTGGGATTAAGCGGCATTCCAGGGTATTTGCCGATCCGGATGTGCCAAGCAATACGTTCGTGCTGTGGGTAGGGCCGAGAAGCCCTAGCGCCGTTTCGCCAGATCAGTGCTTACCCGCAGAGATCAAACCAGCGAACGGGCGCCCACACACATGTGAGATGGTTCAACAAATCGACAGTGGGTATTGCCCATTTGTTCCAAAGTAAAGGCCTATGGCGCAGGGAGCGTTCTCGTGTTTTCAACTGACTTCACCGAATCACATGAATCGGAACCCCAACCTTCAGGTTTCTCCAGGCTCGTTCGGTCGTGTAGACCGGGACCTTGAGAGTAATTGCCAGCGCAAGGCAAGATCGATCTCCCAGGGAAAGCCCGAGGCTTTGAGTTTCTTTGGCAAGCGTGCCTGCGATCTTCGCATGCTCGCTGGTGTAGGGCTCGGGGGCTGTTTCCAGTAGTAGTGCGTCGACCCAAGCTTTCTCTGGATCGTGGCCCATTCTTACCAGTTTGGTCTGCACTTCGGCTAAATTGACCGTGCTGACCACAGCGCCCTGCAAGATTTCATCGCTCAGTTTTTCAGCGCCTCGTTCCTGAAAAAGTACGGCCAGGATTGCGGAGGCATCGAGCACGGCTTTATTCATGCTTGGCGGCCTCGCGCCTTTCCGCGCTCAACTCATCGGAAACCAGGGTTCCCGGCGGGGCAAGGTGCCGCACACGCTGCTGGGCGCGAAGAATCCGGCCTCGCAGTGTCGAAATGCGCAGCTCGTGGTCCTCCACGCGCAAATGCACTGCGTCGCCAACCGAGATCCCGAGCGCCTCGCGCATCGCGGCCGGAATAACCAGCCGCCCTTTTTCACCGACCTGCGTCCGGGCCTGAAGTTCTACCTGAGTCTCCACAATCCCACCTCCGGCCGAAGTAATATTGTCGCGCATAATTGGCTGCTGCTTATAGAACTGCGTCTCACCAGCGATCTAAAAAAGCTTAGGAACCGGCGCTCGTCATTCATGCTTCGCAGCCTCACGCCGTTCTGCGCTCAACTCATCGGCGAGGCTGACCCCGGCCGGCACATATTTTCTCACTCGCCCCTGAGCTCGCCGCAACCGTTCGCGCATGGTTGCAATGCGCAACTCGCCGTCCACCACAACCAGATCGAGCATGTCGCCCTCAGCCATCCTCAGCGCTTCCCGCATCGCAGCCGGAATGACCAGGCGCCTTTTGCCCCAACGCGCGTCCGAACCCGAAGATCTTCAACATATTTGGGACGTTCCCAAACTGCCTCAGGCTCTCGTACTTGCATTGTCTCCATGAGTCCCACCTCCGACATTCAGTACCACTACCATATCTTAGTGGCATAATCCAAAGCAAGTGGGAATATCATCTGACTTCCCACCCGCCGTCTTATTTCCCTCCGTAACTTTACCCCCCATTCGGTGTCTAATCCTGTGGCCGGTTTACCGCGTATTTCCCGGATGCACTTAAGACAAATCGAATATTGAGGTTGCACACATGTCTTCACCCCGCTGGATGTCGCTTCTGCGGCGTGCCTGCTTTATCTCCGGGCTGGCAATCCTTGTCTCCGTTTCTGCAAGTGCCCAGTCCTCGCCCTCCACCACCGCCACCACGCAATTCGCCCCTGGGGAATCGAGCTCGAGCGCTTTCCAGCCGGGGTTTGACGACGGCCTCTCCGGCGCCACAGCCTTGCGCGACGCCGCCGCATCACTCGGCTCGGACGGCGGAGCCGCTGGGGGCCAGGACTACGGCGGGCACCATCATTTCTTCCAAGGCCTCGCCTTCGAAGGCGGCGCCGGCTTCAATGCACCTGTCGGCAACGACACTCCCTACATCACCTGGGGTGGCAACTTTACCGGCGGCGGCGGACTGCGCTTCTCCAAGCGATTCACATTGCTGGGCGAGTTTCAGTTTATTGACGACAAGCTGCCGGGCGCGTTTATTGCGGCAGGCGGCGGACAACTCGGCAATGCTCACATCATCTCGCTCACCGCGGACCCGGTCATCGACCTGTTCCCCCAATGGGCCAACAGCGTCTACGTGACGGGCGGCGGCGGCTACTATCACAAGAGCACCAACTTCAACGTTCAGGAATGCTGTGACTTCGAAGGGTACCCGGTCACCGTGACGGCCAACAGCATCACATCCAACCAGGGCGGCTTCAACCTCGGTATGGGGTTCAGCCATCGGCTGGGCGGAGTCAACGGCGATGGCCAGATGAAACTCTTTGCCGAGGCCCGCTATGTCTACATCCACACCCCGCCCATCACCCAAACCAACGGCCTGGGAACCACTGAACTGATCCCCGTAACCTTCGGCGTTCGTTTCTAGATTTGGGGTTGGAAAAACGCTGACCCGCGGAAATCCCAGGTCTCGATTCTGAGACCCGGGATTTCTGAATCCCACCCGCAACTGACTCGCTTCCCTACAGAATCCCCAACACCCTCAGCCGCAACAGCCCCCCGGCCAGCACGCCCAGCGGCATTAGCGCCAGCAGCGTCAATGCGTACCATACCGGCTGCTTGCTGCGCTCTTGCAGCGCACTCAACGCCGCCATGGCCAGCACCACAATCCCCAGCACCAGCACGTGAATCATGGGATTGGCCGCCGACGCCCACGCCGTCCCATACCCGCCCGCCGCCGCGGCCAGAAACGAATACCCCAGGCTCACGAAGGCATAGCCGGGATTCGGCTTGCCCTCCGCGCCGGCCCATTCCGGAACCAGCCAGGTGACCAGCGCCGTCAGCCCCATCACCAGCACCGCCATGGTGGCAAACCCCGCCAGCAGCGCCGGAAATGCGCGAACCATTACCAAAACTTCTTCTCCTCCGGCGGCTGAACGCCCACCTCGCCCCGCTCAATCCGCTCCAGAAACGCCCGCGCCAGCCGCCGTTCTCCCGGATGGCTTTCCCCGTGCATCGAGCACAAATCGAGAAACTCATCGCAGAGCGCATTCTGTCGTTCTTGCTGGGCAAACACGCCCTGCAGCGCCCCTGCCAGCTCCCGCAGCCGCGCCGCTTCCGTCCAGCCGCTGCCCTGACCTTCGTCGCTCAGCAACTCCACGTCGGAAAACAGTCCCTTCCGCCCTCGCGCACACTCATCGAGGCAAGCCAACAGCTGCTCGCAGAATGCCTGCGCCAGCAGATTCAACTGGTCGGACTCAACCTCATCGCGCGCGTCCAATGTGTTCCTCGTTTCCCGCAGAATGGTCCGCTAACCCATGCAATGTAATCGCTCCAGAATGACGAGCCCATTCAATCGACTCTCCCTCGGCCACAGCCCTAGCCCGCATTCGCCTTAGCCGCCCTCTCATCTTCCACGCGCAGCAGCAACTGAAACTCCGCCACCGGCAACGGACGCCCAAAGTACCAGCCTTGAGCGAGGAGAGGCAGTTCGCAGGCGGCAAAGTAATCGGCCTGTTGCTCCGTTTCGATTCCTTCCACCGTCACCTGCAGTTTAAGCGCCGCGGCCATGGCCAGAATCTGCGGAATAATCGACACCGTCACTGCCTCCGTGCCGATGGCCAGCGTAAACGCCCTGTCGATCTTGATCCCGTCCACCGCGAGATCGTGCAGATACGCAAGGCTCGAATACCCTGTCCCGAAATCGTCGATATAGACGCTGTGGCCCATTTCCCGAAGATGCAGAATCGCGTCCTTCGCCGCCTGCAGACGCACCGTATAGCTCTCGGTAATCTCAATGCCTAGCCGCGGTGCTTCCACTTCTGCTTGCGCAATGGCCCGCTCCATCATGGACAGAAATTGCGGATCGCCCAGATCGGCAGCGGCAATGTTGAGGTTCACACGAAACTCAGGCCGGCTCCGCAGCAGGTCCTGGCACTCCCGCAGAACGTGGCCCACCATCAACTCAGTAATGGCGCCAACAAATCCCCGCTCTTCCGCGATCCTCACAAAGACATCCGGAGTAACCTCGAAGTTATCGTCGTCGATCCAGCGCACCAGCGCTTCAGCGCCCACAACCCTCCCGCTTGCCAGCTCAACAATCGGTTGGTAAACCACCCGCAGGCGATCCTGCCGAATGGCACGGCGCAACTGCTGCTCCATGCTTTGGCTGCGCCGGTAGAGCAGCGAGCACGCAAAGCCGAACAGCGCGCCGCAAACCCCGCTCAAGCCTATATACGCTCTGAACTCGCCGCGATCGACCCGCAGCGCATCCGGAATCGAAATGAAGGCCGTCATGCAACTCGTGTAGCGCGTCGAGCACCGCGTCGCATAGATCGTGTCGCCTTCCCGCGCCCAGCCCTCGTGCGTCAGGATCCACGCCTGAGCGCCCGTCGGCTCGCCCACCAGGCGCCCCGTCTGGCCGCTGGAAATGTCCACCTCGCTCACCGTGAAGTGCATGAAGGCGGATCCCAGGTCCTTGAGGTTGTACGGGCTGTAGACCATGAAGGAGTCGCCCAGCTGAACGCTCACCACCGTGTGGTCGCCCATGCGGAGCGGAGGAAGATTCAGATACACGCGCGTGCCGTCTTGCCGTGAGAACGCAGGCTTGTACTGCGGGCCCGGCTCGCCGGGACGCCCCAGCGTCGCCGAGCAGTCGATCCTCCCGTCGCGCATGTGTCCGCCGTCCTTCAGGTACTCCGATTGAAAGATCAGCTTGCGCATCCAGGCAATCTCCGCGTCGGAGCAATTCGGATAGGGAGGCGCGTTCAACGTGGCCAGCAAGGCCCTCGACTCGGCCGCGGAAGTCTCGGCCTCCCTGCGTATCCTGATCGCATACTGATCCAGCTTGTTCTCTTCGTGCCGCAGGACCAGGGCGCGACCCAGCACATAGCCCGCCAGCGTGCCGCAGGCCGCCGCAACAACCGTGGCGATAATCGCAATCGCCGCGCGCTTCTGAAATATGGGCACTGACGATTAGAGTATGCCCCTTCGTCTCCGATGAGCAATCGCCATCCCCGCTGGAGATCGCGCCTTTGAAACAATGACTCCAATTTGCAAATGCCCCAATTTCAAATGATGACGCGCAATCCCCTACTCCTCGGCAGCTTTGATCATCGCCGCCAGGCTCCGCTCCACATCGTCCTGCGTCGTCGCCCAACTCGACACGCTGATCCGCATCGCGGTCCGCCCCTGCCACACCGTCGACCCGCACCAGCAGGTCCCCTCCGCCTGCAGCCGCGCAATCACGCGCAGCGTCTTCTCGGCGTCGCCAAACGAAACCAGCACCTGGTTGATGACCACCTCGTTCAGCACCTCGAACCCGGCCGCCGTCAGCCCCGCCGCAAACCGCCGCGCATGGCTTGAAGTCCGCTCCACGATGGCCGCCATCCCTTGCCGTCCCAGCGACCGCAACCCAGCCCACAACTCCACGCCGCGCGCCCGCCTCGACAGCTCGGGGTTGTAGTTCGAGGGGTCGCGCGTTTCTGCGTGAACCAGATACGCCGCCTGAATTGACATGGCGGCACGCAGCGCCTTCATATCGCGCACCTGCACGATCCCACAGTCATAGCCAATATTCGGCCATTTGTGGCCGTCTGTAGCCCAGGAGTCCGCCTGCTCGAATCCCTTGGTCAGCTTGCAGTATTCCGGCGACGCTGCAGCCCATAGCCCGAATGCCCCATCCACATGGATCCAGGCGCCAGCCGCGCGCGCCACTGGGCAAATTGCCGCCGCCGGATCAAAGGCGCCAGTATTCACGTTGCCGGCCTGCAAACAGAGGATCGTCATTCCATCCAGGTGCGGCACGGCGTCGGCGCGCATGCGTCCCTGCCCATCCACCGGCACCTGCACCACCCGCTTGCGGCCCATTCCAAGCAGACCCAGCGCCTTGATCACCGACTGGTGCACCTCTTCGCCCACCACCACCGTAATCGGCGGCGCGCCAAAAAGCCCGTCTGCCTCCACATCCCAGCCGGCGCGCTCGAGCAGCGTGTGCCGCGCCGCGGCCAGGCCGGAGAAATTGGCCATCGTCGCGCCCGTCACCACAGCTCCGCCCGTCCCCTCCGGCAGGCCAAACAGCTCCCGCACCCAGTCGATCGCCGTCTCCTCCAGTTGCGCCGCCACCGGAGACTGCACATGGTGCGCCGCGTTTTGGTCCCACGTGCTCACCAGCCACGCAGCCGCCAGCGCCGCCGGCAAGCAGTCGCCCGTCACAAAGCCAAAATACCTCCCATTCGTCTTGGCCACCGTCGCCGGCGACCCAATCTCATGCAGCAAATGCAGCACCGTCTCCGCGCTGGTCGGCCCCGGCGGCAGCGGCCCGCGCAGCGCGCTCAGTTTCGCAACCGCTTCCGGCGAAGGCGCAACCGACCTGTCATGCACGCTTTCCAGGTAGTCCACCGCATCCCGCGCCGCCCGTTTGAGCAGCGCCGTCCGCGCCTCCGCAACCGAGGCGCCAGCCAGCGAAGAGCGACCTGAATTGCCTTGCGAAGAATGAGCGGAGGGTGAAGTCTGAGGGGCAGTCATAGATAGTGGTGAGTTTAGCACCGGGGTTTGCGTACGCTCAGAGTCAGCTTAATAGCGTGGTGCAACCTCCGGATTGCCGGTGATTCGACCGGAACTGCTCTTAAGGGAGGATTTTAGGGATTCCGATATAGCGATGACAATTCGAATAGGTAGCGATCATTCTTCCCTCTTGATGAAGATCGTTGGCTTCGAAGCGTATAGGAAGCCAAAAGGTCTCCTCGCCCAACCTTTGCGGTGCGTAATCGATCATGACATTGGGGATCTCAAGGTTGTCATCGGCAAACTGAGGGGAAATACGGCGCTCGACGCGGCGGACAGCGCCGCTGGCCGTATCGATCAGCATCATTTTGTGATAATCATCGGGGATTTTCGTGCAGGAGGGATCACGCACGCCCTGCCTGGAGTCGATGTTGAATTGAAGCGTTCGTCCGTCGTCCAGGGTGGTGAAGCGGTAATCAAAGCAGTTGGGACGGGGGCTCTCTCCAATACCAAGGCTGTTCGCGAAAACGTTGTAGACGAAATACGGGGTTTTGAAATGCGGTTTGGCCGGTTTGCCATCCACTGACTGAAACATGTATTCGTCCCTGAACCCGCCAGGCTCATTTCCGTCTCGCGATTCGCGGAGTGTCGCCTTGATCTTGACCTCCCATTTGACCTTGCCGGTTTTCACCCTTTGCGAGAGCATCGCTTCGTCGCACTCCAGCGAAGGTAAGTGCTCCCGATATGCTTGTGCGTAGGCGATGACGCGGCGGACCTGTTCCTCGTTGAATGTTTGCTGGCCGGTGACCAACAAAGGGATCGCGAGAAAAAGGGCAGAAGTCAAAATCTTCATACGTCCAAAATCCTTGCAAATTGAATTTCGAAATATGACTAAGCTTTTGACGATGAATGGCCTTTTCCGTGAGAAGAGAAGACGTGAAGGTCGCCTACTCGGAAATTACTCGCTCACTGTCGCTTCACGCGCTTCTTATTTGCGCTTCAGCAATCGCTGCGGAGATGACCCGGTCGTCGATCCCGTGTTTGCGCAGGCTTTCGGTGAGCAACTGCACCTGCGAGTTCTCCATCCGCGCCTGGTCTTTGCGCAAACCCTGGCCGATGTACGCGCGAATGAGCGGCTGATAGCCGGAGAACCCGAGCGACGGCGCAATCTCTCTCAACTCCTCGATCACGCCTTCTGGCATACGGAGACTGATCACCGACATCGGGCGGTCCTTCTTCAGTCGGGATTGAAGGCGTTCACTCTCTGTTTTCATGGAGTCTCAAACGTAATAGTGATGCTCGCGTATATACATTGTATATTCATCCAAGATCGCTGTAAAGCGCCACGGAGTGGATTTTTTGGGGAACCGTCCATTGGGGACTAAAGCCCATGCCATTCTAGCCATCTAAGCGGCACGGCAGAAGCCGTGCCCTTTCAAAACATCGCCTCTCAAGAAGCGCCTCGCTTGAAGGCGTCATCGCGGTTAGCCTGGCCGCGAAGCGGCGTCTGCCCCACCGCAGGTGGTGGTTGAATTTCGCGGCAAATCGACGTATGATAACTATGCAGACGAATTTGTCCGTCCTAGTTGCCGTGACCAAGCCGGCTGGCGGAGAGATGAGTGGGCTCACAGCCCACTTTTTATTTGGGGCGAAGGCCGCCCCGATCCAAAGGCACAACCCGGGGCAAACACTCCGGCAGAAAGACCGCTGAAGCACCGGGGTCCCCAACGACGGATTTTTGTCGTTGGGGTGGGGAAGCGGCACGGAAACGGAGTCCCTGGCGAGCGATTTTTGCTCCCCGGGGTGAAAAATGGCAGTCAAGCTGGACGAAATTCGAACGGCGGCGCAAAGAGTGGCTGCTTCCCACGGGCTGGACGTGGTGGAGCTGGAGTTCATCGGCCCCGCAAAGGAGCGCACTCTTCGCATCTATCTCGAAAAGAACGCCGAAGGGCGCGCCAGGCTGAAAGCGGCTATCGCAGCAGGCGATGGAAATCTGGAGCTTCCCGAAAGCCTGATGGAAGGCACGCTAAGCCCGGATCAGCTTTCCGGCATCACACATGAGGATTGCGCCGCGTTCAGCCGCGACTTCGGCGTCCTGCTGGACGTGGAAGACCTGGTTCCCGGGGCCGAGTACACGCTGGAAGCAAGTTCGCCGGGTCTGGATCGCAAGTTGGGCCGGCGCGAGGATTTTGAACGGTTTACGGGCAGTCTGGTGAAGATTCAGACCTTTGAGCCCATCAAGAACAACCGGCACTGGCAGGGACGTTTGGCCGCCAGCGCCGCGAACGCAGGGACAGGATCGACAGACACCATCACCCTTGACCTAAACGCGGTCAAGCAGAACAGCAAGGCCAGAAAGACCGGCGTCAACACCGTGGAAATCGCGCTCGGCAACATTGAGAAAGCGCAACTGGTGCCGGAGATCTAAAGAGCGTCTTAGGAATGCAGGAAATGAAGGGGACGGGCTTTAGCCCGTCCAATCGATGAGCCTGATGCGCGGCTTTAGCCACCGAGGGAATGTGAAGTTCCGACGAATTTCTCCCGCGGGGGATGAAGCCCACCTCTATGACTGGCTTGATGTACGGGCTAAAGCCCGTACCCTTCAGAAACTCTAACTTAACCGGCGAATCCGCGATCGGGATTGCCGAATTTGAATACCAAGAGAGTCAGCAGAGTATGGCCACCAGCGCTTTGTATCAGAGTATCGAGCTGCTCAGCAAAGAGAAGGGCATCGAGCCCGAAATCGTTGTGGGAGCCGTGGAAGAGGCCATCGCCCTGGCCACTCGGAAGTTCTACAAGACCCAGGAAAA
>PMOF01000290.1 GCA_003162495.1 Acidobacteriaceae bacterium | reverse complement strand
CTCGCCTGCATGAACACCGGCGCCCGCGTCACCTACGCCATGGGCAAGGACGATGAGGCTCCCGAGCACTTCGGCATGCTTCACGCCAAGTCCCTCACCCCGCGGCGCGCCATCTGGACGCTGGCCGTCATCTCCGCAATTATCGGAGTGGTCGCTGTCACGCTGGTCTTCGCCGATGCCGGCGCGCCCACAGACGCCACCATTGCCGCGCTGCCCCACGGCATACTATCCAGCTTCGGCTATAGCACTCATGACAAGTTAGCCGCGCTGCCTAACTCATTGCTGACTGTTACTCTCACCTCTAACTTCGGCACCTTCATCCTGTACGCGCTCAGTTGCTTCCTGTGCATCGTGGCCTTCCACAACCGCCCCGACTACAGCTTTCTCAAGCACACCCTCATCCCCGGCTTCGGACTGCTCGCAAACATCGTCTGCATGGCCTTCTATCTGATCAGTCCAGTCTTCGGTCTGGGCACGTTCAAGGAGCCGCTGCTGGCGCTGGGCATCTCGGCGCTCTGGGGCATCTACGGAGCCATTTACTTCATTCGCTCTTCCAAAGCAAAAGGCAAATCCATCCTGCTTGCCTCCAAAGTTTCTATGTAAAACGCGGTTCAACTTAACTACGGCCGCTGGGTGGCAGTCCTGACTCGATCTCCTCAAGGAGACCAGGTTCGGACTCGCCACCCAGTCCTGTTTTCGTCGCCCGGTGTATTCGCTGGAGTCGCGCCAGGTATGACTGGCCGCTGTTCCGCTTACTGTGAAACTGGGATTCGCCTTAGTAGCGCGGCGAAAAATCGCCGAGGAGGGCTCTCGACCGCACGGGCGAATCCACGACGGTACGGAATCGCCCAGCTTTTCCTCTACAAATGTTGTTATGGTCTTGCAATCTTCCTCAGCAGCGATACACTGCAAGGATTCGGCGCCGAAAAGGAGATTCTGCAGGAACGTTTTAACCGGAAGCGAGGGAAAGATGAAATCTCTTCGGGAATGGACAGCGTGCAGCGCCGTCGCGGCGTTTGGATTCATAGCGGCTCCGGCCGTGGAAGTGCAGACCAGCCAGAACCTGGTGATCAACGGCGACTTCGAAAGCGGCAACACCGGCTTCACCAGCGGATATGCCTTTGGCGATCTATCCGTCCCGGGGACGTACTTCATCGGACCGAACCCCTCGACCGCCCAGGGAGCCTTGGGCGACTGGTGCAACTGCGGCGACCATACGACCGGAACCGGAAACATGATGATCGTCAATGGAGCCACCACGGCCGGATGGCCCGTCTGGGAGCAGACCGTCACCGTCACGCCGTCTACGAACTACACCTTTTCCTACTGGGGAGCCGAGATGGATCACGACAGCAACTCCTTGCCCCAGCTGATGGTCAAGATCAACGGCGGGGCAATCGGGAAAGGCATGTTTCCTGAGTACAGTCCTGACAACGGCGGAAAGTGGCAAAACTACATCTTCACCTGGAATTCGGGCACAAGCCACACCGCAGACCTGGTCATTTTCGATCTGAATACAGATGCGGCCTGGAATGATTTTGTACTCGACGACATCAGATTCAGCGCCCTCCCAGCCTCTGCCGGCGGGGCCGCGCCCCCGGCGCACACGACTTCAAGCTCCGGCCCCATCACCACCCAGGCCAAGGGCATAGTCAAAGATATGCAGGGCGTTGATATCAAGCTCAAGCAGGAAGAGAAGGTTGCGCTGATATTCATGCAGACTATCTCTTCGATGGAGGACGATTGCCACCGCCACCTTGACCGGCGCTGCTCGCTGGCCGAACTGGTCGTTGGCCCCAATTCGCCCAATTGGAAATTCGGAAGGCTGAAGTATGATCCCGCTCGCGACTCGAATTATAAGTACTCGGTCACGATTACCGGGACCGGTTGGGTGGCCAGCGCCAATCCCCAGCGAGCGGGGCTGGGCGGTTTCTTCGTCGATGGCACCTTCCACTTGATCGCAGATATCTACTACAACGCGAATGGGCCCGCCACGGCTAAAGACAAGCAGTTGGGCGAGATTGCGATTGAGGGAGAGTCGTTTCAAGTTCAATGAATCAACATCCCGTCACCGGTCCCGCCGCGGCGGACGCGAAAATGGCTTGAGAAACACTCTGCCGAATCTTCCCGGCAATGAATTGGATTCCGTTCCTCATTGAGGCGAGGTTGCGCAGGACTTCATTCCGAAAGGAGGCAGTTCCCTGAGAGCGTCCGAACTGAACGCCCGGTTCGACCGGAATCAACGCCTCACCAGCGAACAGCAAGAGTCCAGGAATCTCACACTCAAATCGCCTCGGCAACCGGCTCCTCCGCAGGAGATTCCTTGGCCAGCGCCTCCATCGCGGGAGCTTTCTTGGGAACCGCCTCCATCGCGGGAGCTTTCTTGGCGACAACCTTCTTCGCCGGAGCTTTCTTGGCGACCGCCTTCTTTGCGGGAGCTTTCTTGGCAACCGCCTCCATCGCCGGAGCTATCTTGGGAACCACCTTCTTCGCGGAAGCTTTCTTGGCGACCGCCTTCTTCGCGGGAGCTTCCTTGGCAACCGCCTTCTTCCTGGGAGCTCCCTTGGCCTGCGTTCTCTTAACGGCCGCTTTCTTCGCCGCAACTTTCTCCATAGCCTGAACGATCGCCTGCCCTACGGTGTCTTCAATTACTTTTTGGCTGACTCCCTTGCCCACGGCCTTCCTGACAGCAGCTCCAATCTTCTTGACAGCCTTTTCGCGC
>PMOF01000174.1 GCA_003162495.1 Acidobacteriaceae bacterium | reverse complement strand
CTGCTAACTAATTTATTAGTTGTGTGTCTGTATGAGCAGGGAGGGTCAGAAAGCGCCTTCCTCAGGGCTTTCAGGACTTTGCAGCGCCTATGCCTCCGAAGAAATCCATCACGCTGACCAAAGCGGAACTCCGGCTGATGAAGGTCCTCTGGGACCGGGGAGAATCCGCAGTCTCTGATTTGGTGGCCGCCACCACGGCTGACGAAGAGGCAGCGCTTGCTTACACGTCGGTTCTCACCACCATCCGCATTCTCGAAACCAAGGGCTACGTCAGTCACCGGCAGGAAGGCCGAGCCTTTCTCTACAGCGCAAGCATTGGTGAGATGGAGGCCAGCCGGTCGGAAGTTCGTCACGTGATGCAGCGATTCTTTGGGAACTCGCGGGAGCGGCTTCTGCTTTCTCTTCTGGGCGACGACGAGATCAGCCCCGCGGAACTGACGCGCTTGAAGAAGGCGATTGCCAGCGCGCCGGACGACGCGCAAGGGGGAAATTAAGTGGAATCCCTCATGAACACAGTGATGCTTCTGTCCGCGCCAGTTGTCAGCGCGCTGATCTCCGCGGTTTGGGAAGGCTCGGTGCTGGCCGGTTGCGTGGTTCTTTGCCTGCGTCTGCTGCCGCGGCTCAGCGCCGCGTCCCGGTCCTTGATCTGGATGAACGCCTTCCTGCTGCTGATGCTGCTGCACTTTGTGCCGGCCTTCTCTGGCCACGATTCGACCGGCGTCCTGGCCTCAGTTTCTTCTATTCATTCGGTTGGCCTTCTTTATCCGTTGCATCTGGACCTGCGCTGGAGCTTTGGCGTGGCCGCTCTCTGGGCGCTGCTGTCTCTCTGGAGGGGAACACAGTTAATCGTGAGCGCGATTCATCTGCGCCGGCTGGCCAACCGGGCAATTCCTATTAAAGTCGATGCGGCGCTTGCAGCATTGCTGCGAGACGGGCTGGAAGACCGCCGCACGGCTCAACTGTGCACGTCCGTGGAGGTCGAGCGGCCCAGCGTGTTCGGATTCTTTCGCCCGCGCATTCTTGTCCCGCCGGCGCTGATCGAGAAGTTGACCCCGTCCGAGTTGCGCCAGGTGGCGCTGCATGAGATGGAACATCTACGCCGCGCCGACGACTGGACCAATTTGTTGCAGAAGATCGGGCTGGTGCTGTTCCCGCTGAATCCCGTGCTGCTGTGGGTGGAGCGGCGGCTGTGCCGGGAACGGGAGCTGGCCTGCGACGATCGTGTGCTGCGCTCCGGCGGCGCCCGCAAGGCCTATGCCGTTTGCCTGACCCGTTTGGCAGAGTATTCCATTTTGCGCCGCAATCTCACGCTGGCGCTGGGCGCCTGGGAGCGGCAATCGGAATTGGTGCGCCGCGTGCACCGCGTGTTGCGGCGTCCGCAGCAATCCATGGGGGCGCGGCAGGCAAGACTGGTCAGCGGCACTCTGATTGTTGGCCTGCTGGGCGGCGCAATCGCGTTGGCTCGCAGTCCGCAGTTGGTCAGCTTCGTCGCGCCTGCACCATCGGCGCTGCAAGCTCAGAATGTGCAGCCGGCGGTTTTTCGCGACGTCAATTTGCGGCACACTGAACTTCGTGAGTCTGCTCTTCGACGGGCAGAAGACTCGCCGCATATGGTCAACGTGAATGCAGTGCTGTCGCAGCGGCCGGCTAACTCTTCAACTGCACAAAAAGCGACGCCGAAGCACGTTGCCCTGCGAAATGGTAAACAGCATTCCGTGCAGACTCGCCAGCAGTGGCTTGTTCTTACGCAATGGCAGGAAAATGAAACTCCACAGGGCGCGGTGATCGCTGTAGACCTCGAAACGCACCGTTCTTATGCCGCCCTTCCAATCATGAATGGCTGGCTGATCGTGCAGATTTAGCGCAAATTCAATCGCAACGCTCAAAGGCGCAACCCGGGTTGCTCCAATGACCAAACAAGGGAGGGGAATTCAAATGTCTCAAGCAACTAATCAATTAGTAGCAGCAGGCAAAAAGTTGGCTGTGCCGGCCGTGGTGGTGGGCTCGTTTGCCCTGGGTGCGGTCCTGTTCGTGGGCCACGGCAACGTCCACGCAGGGGCCGCAATGCCGATGGATGACAACAGCGTGTCGGCGCTCACTTCGCTCGATCACGCGATGGAGGCGGTGGCGGCACGGGTCACGCCCGCGGTCGTCAACGTCGCGGTGACTTCGCGGAGTACCGGCGAGGAGAATGCCTCTGGCGGACAACAAATGCAGGGCATTCCTCCGGAGCTGCGACGGTTCTTCGGGCAGTTCGGGCAGTTCGGGCAGCAACCGTCTCAACCGCAAATCGAGCACGGAGTGGGAAGCGGCATCATCATTTCGCCGGACGGTTACATCGTGACCAACAGTCACGTGGTCGACGGCGCAACCAACATCAAGGTCACGCTCAACGATCGCCGCATCCTGAACGCAAAAGTAATCGGCGTAGATAAGTTGACCGACCTTGCGGTGCTGAAAGTGAACGCGACCAACCTGCCCAGCATTGTGTGGGGAGACTCGACAAAACTGGAGCCGGGACAAACGGTGCTGGCCTTCGGCAGCCCATTCGGGTATTTCCAATTTTCAGTGACGCGCGGAATCGTGAGCGCGGTCAATCGGCCCAACCCTTACTCCGACGATCCGCGCAAGCCGGGCAACTTCATTCAGACGGACGCGGCGATCAATCCAGGCAACTCCGGCGGTCCGCTTGTGGATGCGCACGGGGAACTGGTGGGCATCAACACGTTCATCATTTCAAACAGCGGTTCGTTTGCGGGCGCGGGCTTCGCGATTCCCTCGCAGATGGTGCGCGCTTCGGCTGAACAGCTGATCAAGCACGGCAAAGTGGAACACGGCTACCTGGGCATCAGCATGAACGACGTCACGCCCGCCAACGCGCATTTCTTCAATCTCGAAGAGGCGTCGGGAGCCATCGTGGCGCAGGTCACACCGGACTCTCCGGCCAGCCGCGGCGGTGTTGAAACCGGGGACGTGATCGTAAAGATCAACGGAGACAAAATAGTCAACGGCAGCGCGCTTCAGGTTGCCGTGAGCGAGATGAGTCCGGGAACGAAAATCTCCCTGGGCGTGCTGCGCAACGGCAAGCCGGTCTCACTGGAACTCACCGTCGGTCAATTCCATGGCAGCAGCGAGGTGGCGGCGAACGACGATCGCAGTGGCGCGCCAGGCGGCAAGCTGGGCCTGGCGGTGAGCGATTTGACGGCCGATGCGCGGCAGCAGATCAACGCGCCGCAGCAGTTGCACGGCGTGGTCGTCGAGAGCGTGCGCCCGGCCAGCCCCGCGGACGATGCGGGCATTCAGCCGGGAGATGTGATTGTGGAAGTCAACCGCCAGCCGGCGAAGTCTGCCAGCGAATTCGGAAACCAGGTGCACCAGGATCAAGGCGGGAAGGATATTCTTCTGCTGGTCTGGTCAAAGGGCAACGCGAGTTATCGAACCATTCATGCTGATCAGGACGATCCGCAGGGCTAGTTTTCGATGGTCTAACCTTGCACATCTCGATGAAAGCGAAAAAGGGCGGCCGGGAAATTTTCCATCCGCCCTCTTTTGCGCCACCGACGCGCGGGCTACTTGATTTTTTTGAAGTCGAGAACGGCCAGGTTCATCTGCCCTTCAGTAACGATGTGGACGGTGAGAACGGATTTACCGGCAGGTAGGTGGAGTGTTGCGAGAGCCGGCGCACTATTCCAATGATGCCACTGACGCCAGGCCACGGGATCGGCGGAGTCATAGGTGGACAGGATGGCGAGCGGGCCGGCGACGGGCTCTCCGTTGACATCGAGCGAGATGGAGCCGCCGCGATTGGATGTGTAGAGCAGGTCGGCCGTGTATGTGCCGGCTTCGGCCACTTGCACCGTGATGTTGAACCACTCGCCGGGAACGGTCCAGCCGACATAGAGCAGGTTCGCCGGAGGCACAACTTTGTCATAGGGGTTGTCGTCGATTTTCGGGTCGAGATTGAACTTGGTATAGGAAGTATCGACGCCCTCGCCCATGCGGAACTCATTCAGGTAGGTTCCGTTGGCGGGGTTCAGTGCGCCGCTGCCATTGTTTTTCGCGTCGGAGTCATGGTATGCCACGCCCTCGCCGCCCAGGTCGTAGTACGCGCAGAGCACCTTGCCGGGAATGGCTTGCGGGCCTCCCTGGTAGTGGCTGTCGTGGTAGGGGGTTCCTTTGTAGTGGGCGAGGAAGTCAGCCTGCGAAGCGCACAAGGCTGAAGCGGCGCAGAGAAGGACGAGGGCGGGCAGGGGGCGGCGCATATGGTGACAGCTTACAACGGACAGGGAACGGTTGTCAGAATCACGGATCAAGGATCAGTGAACAGGATCGCCAGGCCGAGGAAATAAGATTGAGCCAGGGAGAAAGCCCTTGGCAGTCCTGAATTCATTTCTGATCGCTTTCAGCGCGCTTCTTCCGCTGATCAATCCTCTGGGCTCGGCTTTGGTTTTTCTGGGGCTGGTTGGAGATGCGCCGAGCAAGTTGTATCACTCGCTGGCACGAAGAGTCGCCATCAACAACATCATCTTCCTAACGGTTTTTGAGCTGCTTGGCGCGACCATTCTGAACTTCTTCGGCATTTCGCTGCCTATTGTTCAATTCGCCGGCGGCATGGTGATTGCCGCAATGGGCTGGTCGGTCCTGAACGAACAGGACGCAAGCGCCGGTTCCAGGAAGAAGCAGGAGGAGACCGAGGTACGCGACGACACTCGGGCAAGAGATTACGAGCAAAAGGTCTTCTACCCGTTCACGTTTCCGATCACGTCAGGGCCGGGCACGCTGGTGGCACTGTTGACGGTGACCGCACACAACTCGAGCCAGATTCTCTCAAAGAACATCATGGCTCATATTGGGGTCTTTCTGGCTATCGTGGTTCTGAGCGTGCTTGTCTATGTTTGCTACGCGTACGCTCCGAAAATCACCAAAGTGATCCCACCGTCGACAGCGCATGGCATCCTGCGGGTGATTGCGTTCATTCTGCTGTGCATCGGGGTTCAGATTGCGTGGAATGGGCTCTCCGTATTGATTGCGGAAGTCATCAGGCCGTGATTTTGAGCGTAGTTGAACATCGAGGCCCCCATTACCTTGGTGGTAGTCCCATCACTCCGCCTGATCCCCAGGGTTGGCCTAAGTTGTATTTCAATCATGTGCCGTTCGGCTCATGATTCGTTGGTGGGCAAGGCTCAAAACGAGCCAGACCAAGGGGGTAACACAATGCAAGCTACGGCCTCTAACCTCACGAATGCCTATAACGTTCCGGTATTGCTTTCCTCACTGTGTGAAGAGCCTGGTGTCGCGAAGGAAACGGAGCGAGAGCCGGCCTACATTCAGGCTGACGGGAATTGTTTCCGAGGCATTCTATTGGGATTCTGCCTGGAAGCTTCAGTGGGCCTCTGTGTCTTCGGCATGTGGCAGGTTTGGCACATCCTCCAGTAACCGGGCAACGACATGCCCTGACGGCCTGAAAGAGGCAAGCGCCGGCGCGGAGCAGTGGAAGGCTCCGCTGGTTTAGGCGATTCTGAAGATGGCTTATCTAGATAGGTTGCACGTACCTGGGGGGGAATGTGCAGCCTGGGATTGCGATCCCAATTTTGCCCGGATTCGCAATCCCGATTTCGGGCGGTCCTTCCCGGACCGCCCGCTTTCAAATCAACAAATCACCAGTGGGCTGGGTGGCGGGTAGAGCGTCGCATGAGGGTGCGCGAGGTTGCGTCTGTGCAGCGGCATGAGCTTGCGTGCCGAACCAACAAACTTAAAGATCAATAGATTGAAATAACCCAGATCTCAAAAGCGAGACGGTTCCCCAAGCCCAGGACAGGCTTTGAAGCACCCGCTTGCTTTATCCCGCCTGCGGGAGCTCGCCTCCTCTTGTAAAGTTGGAACAGGCAACGCGCATTTGCAATGCTTGTCTCCTGCGCCCTGGGCGATCCCCTTTTGACGACTCCTCACAATCCGAATGCGGCGGCCCATGCGGACACGCTGG
>PMOF01000091.1:478-4667 GCA_003162495.1 Acidobacteriaceae bacterium | reverse complement strand
GCCTGGGGCTTTGCCATCATCAACTTTGTGTGGTGGATCGGCATTGGGCACGCAGGGACACTGATCTCGGCGATTCTGCTCTTGTTCAAGCAGGGATGGCGCAACTCGATCAGCCGTTTTGCCGAGGCCATGACCATTTTTGCCGTGGTCTGCGCGGGGCTGTTTCCGCTGATCCATATTGGACGCCCGTGGCTGGGTTACTGGCTGCTGCCCTATCCGAACTCGATGAACGTGTGGCCGCAGTTCCGGTCGCCGCTGTTGTGGGATGTGTTCGCGGTCTCGACGTATGCGACCATCTCGGTGGTGTTCTGGTATGTGGGGATGGTGCCGGACCTGGCTACGTTCCGCGATCGCTCGCAGTCCAAGATCGGCCAGTATTTCTACGGCATGCTGTCGCTGGGGTGGCGCGGCTCCACGCGGCACTGGATGCGCTACGAGACGGCCGCGCTGCTGTTGTCCGGCCTGGCGACGCCGCTGGTTCTCTCCGTGCACACCGTGATCAGCTTCGACTTTGCGGTGGCGATCCTGCCCGGCTGGCATACGACCATCTTTCCGCCTTATTTTGTGGCGGGCGCGATTTATTCCGGTTTTGCGATGGTGCTGACGCTGGCCATTCCGCTGCGCAAGTTCTACCACCTGGAGCACCTGGTGACGGAACGGCATATCGACAATATGGGCAAGGTGATGCTGACGACTGGTTTCATTGTGGCCTATGGGTACGGGATGGAAGCCTTCATGGCCTGGTACTCGGCGTCGCACTGGGAAGCGTTCATGTTCTGGAACCGGATGTTCGGGCCCATGGGCTGGTCCTACTGGGTGCTGGTGACCTGCAACCTGGCGATTCCGCTGACCACGCTGTGGTCGAGAAAACTGCGGACTTCGATTCCGTTCATGTTCTTCATCTCCATTGTGGTGAACACGGGCATGTGGTTCGAGCGATTTGTGATTGTCGTGACCAGCCTCTATCGCGACTTTCTGCCTTCGTCGTGGGGCACCTATCGCGCGACGAAGTGGGACTACATGACCTTTGTGGGCACGCTGGGCTTGTTCACGTCGCTGTTCCTGTTGTTTGTGCGTTTCCTGCCCATGATTCCGATGAATGAAATTCGCATTTTGCTGCCTGGGGCCAAGATCACGCCCAAGACGGCAGCGAAGGCTGGTGATTAATGCCCGCACGCGAAGGAACCTACGGCCTGCTGGCCGAATTCGATACGCCGAGCGACCTGGTGAGGGCGGCGCAACAGGCGCGCCTCGATGGCTGGCGGCGGCTGGACTGCTACACGCCCTATCCGGTGGAGGAAGCGGCGGAGGCGATCGGCTTCCACCGCAACAAGGTTCCGCTGCTGACGCTGGTGGGCGGATTGATGGGCCTGGCGGCGATGTTCGGGATGGAGACGTGGGTGTCGGTGCTGGCGTATCCGTTGAATATTGCCGGGCGTCCCACGTATTCCTGGCCGGCGTTTCTGATTCCCGCTTACGAGTGGACGATTTTGTTTGCGGGGCTTTCGGCGGCCTTCGGCATGTTTGCGCTGAATGGGTTGCCGGCGCTTTATCATCCGCTGTTCAACGCGCCGAACTTTCGCAATGGAGCGACGACGGACAAGTTCTTCCTGTGCCTTGAGGCGCTGGATCCGAAGTTCGACCTGGTGGAAACAAGAGCCTATTTGACGACCTTCGCACCGGTTTCGGTGGTGGAGGTGGAGTACTGATGAACGTCGGCCGCCTCAATTCGAAGTTGTGGTCTCCCACCCTTGCGACCAAGTGCCGTCGCAAGGATGGGGCACCCGGCGTTGTGCTGATGACAGCGTTGCTGCTGTTGGCCGGTTGCAGGCAGGACATGCAGAACCAGCCCAAGCTGATTCCGCAGCGGGGGTCGGAGATGTTTGCCGACCATCGCGGGGCGCGGCCGCAGGTATTGAATACCGTCGCGCGTGGGCAGTTGCGGGAGGACAGCTACTTTTATACCGGGGTGATCCAAGGGGCGAACGGATACCGCGAAGAGCAGAACCTGATGCCGTTTCCGGTGACGCTGGATGTGTTGAAGCGCGGGCAGGAGCGGTTCAACATTTACTGCACGCCCTGCCACTCGCGGGTGGGCAACGGGCTGGGCGCGATTGTGGAGCGCGGCTATAAACCGGCCGCCAACCTGCACGACCAGGTGCGTTTGGCTCAGCCGCTTTCGCACTACTTTTACGTAATGACACATGGGTACGGAGCCATGCCGGACTACTCGGCACAACTGACGCCGGAAGACCGCTGGGCGGTGGCGGCTTATATACGAGCGCTGCAGTTGAGCCAGGCGGCCTCGACCAAAGACGTGCCGGCGGGGGCGACGGTCAGAAGCCTTAAGGACCTTGCAACCGAAACCGGACATCCCGAATACGCATCGCCGTGGACATTGCCGACGACGGCGATCCAGGCCTATCCACCGGTGGCCAAAGAAGGAACGCCGGCGCTGGCTCCGGCTAACCCGGCGGATCCGACCATCAAGGTACCGACTAGCAAACTGCCCGCAGGGGCCACGCAGTAAGGACACAGGACGAACGGAATGGCTCACGAGACTCACGCCAAAACGCTACCCGCGCAACTGGGCGCACCGGCCATAGTGGACGTGTTGAAGATGCGCGCGCTCGTGATTGCGGCCATCTTCTCGGTGATCGCCTTGATCCTGGCGCTGCTCGGCCAGGCGCAGGACCACCTGGGGTGGGATCACCTGCTGCGCGCGTGGCTGCTGGGGCTGGTGCTGACTTTCGGGTTTGCGGTGGGGGGACTGGCGCTGCTGATGGTGCAGTATTGTTCAGGCGGCAAATGGGGATTGCTGCTGCGCAGGCCGTTGGAAGCGATGAGCCGGACGCTGCCGCTTGTGTTTGGCTACTGGGTGGTGGTTGCGATCTTCATGAAGAGGCTCTACCTGTGGGCCGCGGTTACGGACGTGAAGGCCGCTCTCGCGTCGGGTTGGACCAACGAAGCGCAGGCGCACGCCATCGAGTTCAAGCGGCCGATGTTGAATCCTCTCTCGTTTACGTGCGTGAGCTTGCTGTGCTTTGCCATCTGGGGCTTCTACGCGTGGAGGCTGAACACTCTGGGCCTGAAACGCGATAAGGATTCGGCGGATACGACGCCCTTCTGGATCAAGAAATTTGAGAACATCAGCGGGCCGGGGATCCCGGTGTATGCGCTGACCATGACGGCGGCGGCGATCTACTGGGTGATGTCGCTCGATCCGACCTGGTATTCGTCGGTCTACGGGCTGCTGTTCCTGGTAGGGCAGGGATACCAGGTGCTGGCGCTCTCCATCATCGTGGTTTTAATGCTGTCGAACGACGAACCATATCGCACCATCCTGCGCCAAACCGAACAGCACGACCTGGGCAAGTTTACGTTTGCCTTCGTGATGCTGAATATTTACCTGGCCTTCGGGCAGTTCCTGATCATCTGGTCGGGGAACCTGCCGGAAGAAATTCCCTGGTACCTGGACCGGATTCGCGGCCACTGGGGCATCATCATCACGCTGGATTTTATTTTCCACTGGCTGATTCCGTTCACGCTGCTGCTGTCACGTGATTTGAAGCGCAACAAGAAGCGGTTGATCTGGGTGTGCCGCTGGATGATTTTTGCCAAGGCATTCGATCTGTTCTGGCTGATCGAGCCGAACTTCAAGGACGCGGCTCGCAACCTGCATTTCAGCTGGGGGATTCTCGAATACGCCGCGATGCCGGTGGCGATGGTGGCCTTCTGGGCCGCCTATTTCTGCATGCAGTTGAAGACCCGGCCGCTGGTGCAGACCAACGATCCGCATGTGGCGGAGATTCTGGAGCCTGAACATGTCCAAGCATAACCAGGACGAGAACTTTATCAGCTCTCACGGGCCGAAGGACGTGGATGCCTCGCAGGGGTACGAGCAATCGGATGTGCGGGTGACGGGCATCCTGGTGTTTCTGGCCGCGCTGGCCATTTTTGTGGTGGTGACAGCGGTGCTGTGCTACGGGATCGGGAAGGTCTTCAACGCGGAGTTGAACAAGGAAGACGGGCCCAACAACAAGTGGACGCAGACGGTGAATATTCGCCAGCTGGGCGATTTGCCTTCCAACCCGGAGATGCAGCGGAAAGTAGCAGAGCTGGCGCAGCAGTTTCCCACGCCGCGGCTGCAACTGGACGATGGCAACCAGGACATTACCGATCTGCATGC
>PMOF01000091.1:0-433 GCA_003162495.1 Acidobacteriaceae bacterium | reverse complement strand
CCGCGGTGACGTCGCCTTTGACAAATGGATTTGCGCGCACCGGGTATGAGCAGGACGCGGCCACCGCGGAGGCGCTTGAGGGTAAACGCGGGGAACCGAAGTAGAGGGCGTGGCGGCGAGGCGGATTGAGATTTGTGGTTTCCCACCCTTGCGACCGAAGAGCGTCGCAAGGATGGGGCACCCCGGATTTGTGGGAAGTGAAGAAGTCAATCGAGGACTGAAGTAGCCGGGATTTGTGGGAAGCGGAAAACATGCAGAGGGCAGGCACAATGCGGATGGGATGGCGCAGGGCGGTGAGGTTTGCGGCGATTGCGGCGGCGCTTTGCACGGCTGCGCTGACTCCGGCTCTGCGGGCGCAGGTTTCCGCCTACGGCGACAAGCAGATGGGCGCGCCGAACGACAAGCCGCCTTCGGTTCTGAACGGCGTCAGCAT
>PMOF01000280.1 GCA_003162495.1 Acidobacteriaceae bacterium | reverse complement strand
CTGCTGCGCGAAGGCAAGTGGTAAGTTGCGAGGAGTCCGGTGAAACTCGTCTTCTGCGGCACGCCCAGCTTCGCGGTTCCCACCCTTGAAGCGCTGCTTGCGGCGGGCCATGAAGTTGCGCTGGTGGTTTCGCAGCCTGACCGACCGGTGGGGCGCAGTCAACAGCTCAGTGCGTCAGCCGTGAAACAAACCGCAGTGGTCGCGGGCCTGACCGTCACGCAGCCGGAAAAAATCCGCAGCAATTCTGAATTCCGCGTCCAGCTTGAGGCAATTGCTCCCGACGCCATCGTGGTGGTTGCCTACGGCCGCATCATTCCCCCGTGGATGCTGGCTCTTCCGCGCCTCGGCTGCATCAATCTGCACGGGTCGCTGCTGCCGAAGTATCGCGGCGCCGCGCCTATCCAGTGGGCTGTTGCCATGGGAGACGCCTTTACCGGCAACACCACCATGCTTCTTGAAGAGGGCCTGGACACGGGGCCTATTCTTCTGCAGCAGGAAGTGGAAATCAGCCCCGAGCAGACAGCCGTGGAACTTTTTGAAGTGCTTGCCCGCGCCGGAGCGCCGCTGGTTGTGAAAACTCTCGCGGGACTCGCCAACGGAACCATCGAGCCGCAGCCGCAGAACCATGAAGGCGCCACGTTTGCGCCGCTGCTCAATCGCGAAGACGGGCGCATCGACTTTGCAGCGCGCTCCGCCCATGAAATTAAGAATCGCTGGCGCGGCTTTCAGCCGTGGCCTGGCGCGTTTACCCTGCTCGACGGCAAGAAGCTCATTGTCCATCGCCTGGATGTTGCCGCACCGCCGCATTCCGCCGAATCGTCTCTCGCTGAGCCCGGCCGAATCCGCGTTGAAAACCATCGCCTCTTCGTGGCCTGCGCCGGAAACACGTGGATCGAATTCCTTGAACTCCAACTGGAAGGTAAGAAGCGACTGACAGCGGCGGAATTTCTCCGCGGAACTCCTGTTGCGGCCGATGCTCGGCTTGGCGTCCCGGCCCAATGACCGCCGCGAAGGAATCCGGGGCTGCGAAAGTTGCGCCTAAGAATCGTGCAACGGCTCTTTCGGCGGCGCGCAAAACCGCATTCGATGTGCTCATGGCGGTCGAGCGCGGACACGCCCANNACCACAGCGCTGGTGCTCGGCGTTTTGCGCTGGCAGATTCAGCTGGACCATCAACTGCAAGCGCTGCTCACGCATCCCAAGGCAAAACTCGAGCCTGAAATCCACATCGCGCTTCGTCTCGGCGCTTTTCAGTTGCTGCATCTCGATCGCATCCCGGCTCGCGCTGCCATTGACGAAAGCGTGGAACTGGCCAAGCGGGCTGGCCACCGCTTCGCCTCCGCGATGGTCAACGCTGTGCTGCGCAAGCTGGCGGCTACTCCACACGAAGAGTTTTTAGAAGAGTCCGCTGCGGAGCTTGCGTTGGCAGAGGCGCATCCGGCCTGGATGGTTGAGCGCTGGACCCGCTTTTACGGCCTCGATGCGGCGCGCGGAATCTGTCGCCACGGCCAAATCCAGCCGGTTCTCGCGGTTCGGCTTGAGAGCGCAGCTGTCGAAAGTGAACTCAACCAGGCCGGAATCGAACTCGAGCCAGGCGAGATACTCGCCGCCGCACGAATCGTCACCGCCGGTGACGTCCTCAACACCAAAGCTTTTCTTGAAGGCCGTGTCCGCGTTCAGGACGAGGGCTCGCAATTGGTTGGGGAGCTTGCCGCGGGCGCAAATGAATCGGGCATGGAGAAAGAAAGTGCGATTGTCGCTCACTCCATCCTGGATTGTTGCGCAGCGCCCGGCGGCAAGACCTTGATTCTTGCCGAGCGCAATCCGCAGGCCCGCATTGTCGCTTGCGAATCCAGCGCGCCGCGCCTTGAACAGTTGCGGAAAAGATTGGCTTATTTAGGAGACCGCATCGATTTCCACCTCGCCGATGCAGCGCGGCTTCAAGAGGAATCAGCTTTCGATTTCGCCCTTGCCGACGTTCCTTGCAGCGGCACCGGCACGTTGGGCCGCAACCCTGAAATACGCCATCGCCTGCGCCTCGAAGACCTTGCCTGCCAGGTTGGCCGCCAACGCGAGCTCCTGGTCGGCGCGTTGCGCGCTGTTCGCGGTGGCGGCCGCGTGGTCTACTCCACTTGCTCGCTGGAACCGGAAGAAAATGAGCAAGTGATTGCCGCGGTGCTTGCCGCAACTTCCAACGTCCGCATGATCCGGCTCGACTCGCGCATTGACGTGCTGCTCCGTGAAGGCATTCTGAGCCGCTGCGGCGCAGAGCGACTCCGCGGCTGCCTCACGCCCGAGGGCGCACTCCGGCTGCTGCCCGGCGCCTTCCACAGTGACGGATTTTTCATCGCAATGATTGAGAAGCTGGAATGAAATGGAGGTTCGGCCGATCGAGAAATGGCTCGTTGGCCGTCCAACTTTCCGCGGATGAACTTATTCTCTATCCAGCGATAGGTCCGCGTATTCGCGGCCCAGTGCGCCGCAGAGCGCTTCTACCACCAGCTCATGATCTTCGCGCTGCGGCAATCCTGAAATTGTGACGCTGCCTACAATGCCGGCGCCCGCCACCGCCAGCGGGAAGGATCCGCCGTGCGCCGCGTAATCGGCCACTGGCAGCCCGTATTTTTCCAGCAGCGTATCGTTCTTGGCCCTCAGGGTCAGCCCTACCCGATAGGAACTGCGATGAAACCGCGCCACCACGTTGCTCTTGCGCCGCACCCACTCCGCATTGTCCGGCGTTGTGCCTTCGAGAGCTGCGAAAAATAATGGCTGTCCAAATCGCCGCACATCGATCACCACTGCCTGCCCACGCGTTTCGGCCATCGATCTCAGCCGCACGCCTAACTCCCACGCTACACGCGCGTCCAGCTCCGGCAGCCGGAGTTCCCGCTCCTGCAACGCCACACGCTCCAAATCCTCCATCAATCCCATTCCGCCTCCAATAATTCCTAACTCCACCAGGCGCGTCAATCTATATCACTCATCTAAACTGTGCTCATCTTTCCACACTGTCCCCGGCGGCCAGATTCGCTTGCGGCACAATTCCCAAGCGCTCGTAAATCGGCCGCATCTGCTTGCGAATCCCTTTGAGCCGCGTCCAGAACCAGAGCGCGCCCGCAATACAGGCAACGCCGCTGACGATCACCGTGCGCTGCGCGCCCATGGCATGCGCCAGCGCGCCTGCAAGCAAACTGCCAAACGGCGCCATGCCCACAAACGCCATCGTATAGTAGCTCATCACGCGTCCACGCATGTTTTCATCCACCAGCGTTTGCAGGATTGTGTTGCTCGCAGTGACGGCCTGCATCATGCCGAAGCCCGTCAACAGCATGGTCAGCATGGAGAGCCAGAGCACATTCGACAAACCAAAGCAGATGAGCCCCACGCCGAACGCCATGGACGCGATGGGGATCATTTTTGTGAGTCCGCGTACAGAGCGGCGCATGACCAGCGAAAGAGCCGAACCGAGCGAGCCTACGCCCACGGCGCCCATCAGGAACCCCAGAGTATGCGGACCGCCATGCAGCACCTGAGCGGCAAACACAGGCATCAGCACCATGAACGGCCAGCCCATCAGGCTGATGAGCGCAAACAAAATCAAGATGGTGCGAATCGGCGCGGAGCTGATCACGTAGCTCCAGCCTTCTGTCAGTTGCGACATCATGGTCGTACCCGCGTGCTCCAGTTTCGCCGCGGAAAGGCGCATCATCAAAAGCGACACGATGACCGCGATGTAACTCACTCCATCGACCAAAAAGCACCAGCCTTCATTGGTCGCTGCAATCAACAACCCCGCCAGTGACGGGCCAATCAGCCTCGCCGCGTTGACCATGGACGAGTTGATGGCGATGGCGTTGGAGAGGTCGGCCTTGTCTTCCACCATCTTGACCATGAAGGATTGCCGGCCCGGCATGTCGAATGCATTGATGAAGCCCTGCATGACGCTCAGCACAAGAATTTCGGAGATCGTGACGCGATGGGAAAGCGTAAGCCAGGCCAGCGCCAGCGATTGCAACATGGCCAGGACCTGCGTCCAAACCAGCAACGTGCGGCGGTTGATGCGGTCTACGATAACACCGGCCAAGGGAGCCAGCAGAAAAGTGGGAATCTGCCCCGCAAATCCCACGGTGCCCAGCATCAGCGGCGAATTGGTCAACCGGAAGACCAGCCACGACGTGGCGATGCGCGTCATCCAGGTGCCGATGAGTGAGATGCTCTGGCCGCCAAAGAAGAGCCGAAAATTTTTGTGCCGCAGCGCGCGCCAGGCGTGCGAAAAATCCCTTGCCGCCGGCGCAAGTTCGGAAGTTCCCTCGTTTTGTCGGTTTGCTTCCGGCGTCATGAGTCTCTTG
>PMOF01000213.1:1500-3169 GCA_003162495.1 Acidobacteriaceae bacterium | reverse complement strand
AGCTTCACGCCTTCCAGCTTGATGCCGAGATCCTCGGTGATGGCCTTGCCGCCGGTGAGGATGGCAATGTCGCCCAGGATCGACTTGCGGCGATCGCCGAAGCCGGGAGCCTTGACGGCTGCCACATTGAGCGTGCCGCGCAGCTTGTTGACGACCAGGGTTGCCAGTGCTTCGCCTTCCACGTCCTCGGCGATGATGAGCAGGGGCTTGCCGCCGCGGGCCACTTGCTCGAGCAAGGGCAACAGGTCCTTCATGGCGCTGATCTTTTTCTCGTAGATCAGGATGTACGGCTCTTCGAGGACTACTTCGAGACGCTCGGCGTCGGTAACGAAGTAGGGGCTGAGATAGCCGCGGTCAAACTGCATGCCGTCGACTGTCTCAAGACCCGTGTGCATGGTCTTCGACTCTTCGATGGTGATGACGCCGTCCTTGCCGACCACCTTCACCGCTTCCGCGATGATGTCGCCGATCTCCTGGTCGCCGTTAGCCGAGATGGCGCCCACCTGGGCAACCGAACCCTCGTCGACAGGCTTAGAGAGCTTGCCAAGTGCGCCGCCCTCGGTCCACTTGCCGTCCTTGTCGCGGGTGCCGATGATGACCGTGACGGCCTTCTCGATGCCGCGCTTGAGAGCGGTGGGGTTGGCGCCGGCCGCTACCGTCTTCACGCCTTCGCGGAAGATGGCCTGGGCCAGAACCGTCGCGGTCGTGGTTCCGTCGCCGGCCACGTCGCTGGTCTTTGAGGCGACTTCACGCACCAGTTGTGCGCCCACGTTTTCGAGCGGGTCCTTCAGGTCGATTTCTTTGGCCACCGTCACGCCGTCTTTGGTGATGGTGGGCGAGCCAAACTTCTTTTCGATTACAACGTTCCGGCCCTTGGGCCCGAGCGTCGCCTTCACGGCGTCCGCCAGCGTGTTTACGCCGCGCAGGATCGCCTGACGGGAATCTTCACCGTGCAGAATTTGCTTTGCCATTTCTGTAACTCTCCTTGAAAACAGTTGTCAGTAATCAGTTGTCAGTGATCAGTGAGATTTTCGGTGGCGCGGGCGCGTCTTGCTGACCCTGACCACTGATCACTGACCACCAGGCGCCTGCGGCGCCTACTTCTTCACGATGCCGAGAACTTCTTCTTCGCGCATGATCAGGAACTCTTCGCCGTCGAGCTTGATCTCAGTGCCCGAGTATTTGCCGAAGAGAACATTGTCGCCAGCTTTGACGTCGAGAGGGAAGACTTTCCCTTCGTCGTTCGACTTGCCCTTGCCCACGGAGATGACTTGACCCTCCTGGGGCTTTTCCTTGGCGCTGTCGGGGATGATGATGCCGCCACGGATGGTTTCGCCCTCTTCCAGACGGCGGACTAAGATGCGGTCATGGAGCGGAGTGAAAGTGGTTTTTACGGATGTTGATGCCATTGCTTCGCTTCTCCTTCACGCGCAGGCAGGGTTGAGCCCCGACCGCGGGATTTGAGTGGTTTGTTGAGTAAAAAGCTTGGAATTGGTTGAATGCGGCGCCCTCGGAATGAAGCGGTGATTGTGCCCGAAGCAGTTTTCACCAGCAGGGCGGCTAGCACTCTCGCCTTCCAATTGCTAACGATAGGGAAGGAGGGTGGGAGTTGTCAAGTGGAGGCGTGTATAAATATGAGCGTAACTGACTAAGAAAGCCTTATTGTCCG
>PMOF01000213.1:0-1444 GCA_003162495.1 Acidobacteriaceae bacterium | reverse complement strand
GAATCCCGATCGTCGCCATACCAGCTTCTCTGCGCCTTGTAGGTGATGAAGCCGAGCGCGATTCCCGCAGGCACGGAGAGCAGGGCGCTGGTACCTAAAGTCAGAACCTGCCCCCCAAAAAGCATGGAGTCTACGACGATGGTGAGCAGCGCAATGCGCGGGTCGAGACCAAAAATCCGGGCGAACCCCGAAGCTGCGCCGGGATGCTGAAGGGACGGATTGGCGGAAACGGGAGGATAAGCGGAAATCCGGCTGCCCTCGATGGTTTGCGGTTGCTGAGCGACGCCAACGGGCGTGCCGCAGACAGAACAATAGCGGCTGCCGGGATGGATTGCGCTGTGGCAAACGGCGCAAGCAAGCGATGCGGCCATGGTCGTCTCCTTTTCGCCCGGCGTTGATGGTGATGCCGTGTTCTGGTCCGAACCCATCAGAAAAGTATCTGCGCGGGAGGTGCCAGCGGGGCTTTCCGGGTTCGCATCCGTCTCAGACACAGTATATCCTTCGGCCAGTAAAAGCGGCTCGTCGCTCTACTGCACGTCCACGGTGCGGAAACCGAGGCCGTAGAGCAAAGCCGTAACGCTGGTGCGCGCATTTTGCCGTGCTTTTTCGAGGATGCCGTCGGCAAGCGCGGCCTGGGTGATCTGCTGTTCGGCGGTCAGGCGAACTTCGGATTCAAGGTTTGGATCGGCGGGCACCAGGAAACCGGTAGTGCGGGAATAGATTTGCGTTTTTCCGTTATCGATGCGCGTGGAGAGCACCTGCGGATCAGGCAGTCGAAGGCGAACTGCATCGCCCTTCACAGAAACATCGCTGGCCTTGAGCTGGCCCAGATCCACGCCGGCGGTTACTTCGCCATGAGCCACGAGAAGCAGTTTGTCGCCGACCAGAATATCGGGAATGTACGGAGTCTGGCGTTCGCCCCCGACGATTTTATCGAGGGAATAAACGACCGTCTCTAGACGCGACAGTTGACGGATTTTCTCAACCACCGCAGGGGATGAAATGTCGTTGCCGACGCCACGGCCGACGATCAGACCGGCAAAACGGCTCCAGAGTCCGCTTTGTGCGAGGTGAGCAAATGTGGCCAGCAGCAAAAACCCGACCACAATGCCGAAGGCGAGTGTGCCGAGAGCGAACCTTTGGCGCGCTGGCGGCGGTGGCCTGCGCTGGGCCGGGCTCATTTGGCCGTCGGGGCTTGCCTGGTTGGCGGTTTCAACATCGTCGGTTTTAACGCCCATGAGAAGTTGGATGCAAGCGGTCAGCTTATGAGCCGCGGAGTTGAGATCGGCTACAATAGGGCTATGTCGCGCACCTTTCGATTCGCCGCAGTTGTCTTGGTTGCCGGGTTCGGCTTGATCGCCGCTTCGCTTACCGCCCATGCCCAGGACGACAGCCCCTCGCGCGGCCGCAAGTACAAAGCTCCGCCCGCCACCGCGCGCATCGA
>PMOF01000068.1 GCA_003162495.1 Acidobacteriaceae bacterium | reverse complement strand
CGTTCCATGGCCTGGCGCAGTTCCTGTTCAAAATCGTCCATGGGCTCAAACTCCACTGGTTTGCTCCTTCACCCTGACGTACTCCTTCAAATGACTTGCCGCCTTGGCGCGCAGCAGCTTCAGGCCGCGCTGCAGGTGGCTTTTCACGGTGGCCAGCGGCGCGTCCAGCGTGGCCGCAATCTCTTCCGGCGACAGATCCTCCTGGTAGCGCAGCACCAGCGCCGCCCGCTGCGGCTCGGGAAGCGTCGCCAGCAGTTGCTCAAGGCGCGCGCCGAGGGGTGAGCCGCGCTCTTCCGTCCTCGCGCCGTGCCCGTCTTCGATCTCCACCCACAAATCCACGCCGCGCACCTTGCGCCGCCGCAGCGCATCCGCCGAACGGCTCATCGCCACCCGCCGCAGCCAGAAGCAGCAGTGTGCCGGGGATTCGATCCTGCCCAGATTCCGATCAAGCTCCATGAACACATCCTGCGCAATCTCTTCGGCCAGGCCGCGATCGCCTGTCATGCGCCATGCCAGCGAAAAGACCATCGACTGGTGCTGGTCCACGAGCCCTTCAAAACTCGGGATACGTTCGGAATCCGGCTGCCAGTCGTGGGCCATAAATCTCGCTGCTACTCCCTTATCCGCAGAAATGCGCGTGCGGGGATGCAGAGAGTACGAGATTGAGGAAAAAAAGTTCACGCGGGGGAGGCAAAACTGCGCTATTGATGTGCGGGGTTCAAAGCACCGACTAAGGAGCCAAAGCAAAGCTGCCTGGCAAAGCCGGGTCTGCCCCCTCATGCCAAAGCAAAACTGAACGAAAGAAAGCTTTGGTCGATAGAGTACGTACGCCACGGGAATCTACTTCACCCGAACGTTTCCCGTTCTGAGCGGTCACCATGGGCCCAATCTGCACAACATTTCCATCGAGAGGCAATACGTGAAGATTTCTACGAAACTAATAGGGCTTTCGATCGGTAGCGTCGTCGTGGTCGTCGGTCTGGCGATCACGCTCGTGGGAGAACTAAGATCCGTCACCGCGGGTTATAACCAGGTTCTGGATGGCTCGGTAAAACAAGCCGAAGCGGCACGGAAAACTCAGGTCGATTTCAAAAAACAGGTGCAGGAGTGGAAAGACATCCTGCTTCGCGGACACAACGCGGACGACTTGGCAAGATACACGCGACAGTTTCATGACCAGGAAGCCATGGTCAAGGACGAAGCTCGATCGCTGAGCGGCTCAGTAGAGGACCCGGCCACCAAGCAGTCGGTCATCGATTTTCTCGCCACCGATGAAACCCTGAGCGCAAAGTATCAAGCGGCGTATGACGTGTTTTTGAAAGACAAATTCGACTTCAAGGCTGCCGACAACCTTGTTCGCGGGCAGGACCGCGCGCCGACAGATCTGTTTGACAAAGTTGTTGCGCAACTCAATGCGCGCGTTATCTTCATGGTCGCCCCTCAACAGGCCAAAGCAATCCGCCAACGTAATCTCGCGTTGACGATGGCGGTCGCATTGCTCCTTTTGGTTGCCGTCGCCGGTTTCATTGTTATAAGTGGGGTCTTGAAACGTCTGGGGCGGCTCAAAGCGGTCTCCGATCGATTGGCTAACGCCGATGTTGAAGGGTTGTCTATCGACATCTCTGGCAACGATGAGGTCGGCCAGTTTGGTCAAAGCTTGAGGGGAGTGGCGGCAGCGATCGAGGAGTTGTTGGTGGTGGCCGCGCACTAGAGAAGCTCGATGCTGATCATCAGAGAAGATAAGGAGAGAAATAATGGGTATCGTGCTGAAAAGTCGATATGAAGCTGTTGGTCGCGAAATGGGGCCAACTGGGCGGATGAAGCTAGCTATGATTACCAAAATATCATCGGTCAAAGCCGCCGAGGTTGAAGACTCACTTGAAAACCTGAAGCTGTTCGATGATGCGGTCGCTCAGATTCAAAAAGAAATGTGATGAACGAAACAGGCGACGGGCGCGATTGAGAGCAATGATGCGCATGCGCTTCTTAATATAGAAGGATGGCCCGGGTCTTGGGTCATCTTGCCGAGCAAGGCTTGCAGCTTCATCAGGCTACACATTTGCACTGTAAAATTGAGCTCCAAGCCTGCTGCGGTCGAATCAGCTATTGCTTTGATAACAGATTCTCATGGGCCACGGAAACCGGCGGCCCGCGCCGCTTGAATTGTCAGCATCTCGAAGAGCCCCACGATCAAACCGATTTCAGGCCGCCCGCNNCTGCGGCTATCTCGGATTGGTATCAGAACAAATCCGGGATGCTGTGGAAGGCGATCCGCGTGGGCGCGGCCTTGTAGGCGGTGAGCATGGTGGCGGGGGCGAGTGTGCTCATGCCGTATTTGTTGTTGAGCTGATCCATCACTGCCAGCAGCTTGGTGCGGCTCTGCGCGTCTTCTGTGCCTTCAAAAAGATTGAGCGAGTGCAGGCGATCGGGGACCAGTTCGCCGAGATGGACGCCGATGAAGTAGGGCTGATCGAACTCCCGGCCGTCCTGGCCGTCTTTGCCCGTGGGCCGCGAAGCCCACAGGCGAGTGAGCGCGGCAATCAGCGTCTGGTTGTCCTGGCACTCGCTCAGCTTCAGCTCGGCCTTCCATCCTTTTGTGGGCACGCCGAATGTGCTGACCGGAACTTTTTGTCCGCGCGGCCCGGCGAAACCGATGGCCAGGCCAATGCGGCTGGCCCACAACCCGCCCGCGCGCAGACGCATGGCAGCCTTGTGGAGAAGCTTGTGAGCCACCGCCCAGGCCTTCTCTGGCGTGCGCATCTCCGGGGCCAGCACATGCGAATGGCTGATGGATTTCAAATGCTCGGTCTCCGACATGTCGAAATCCTGGCCGTGCAGCCAGTGCCATAGCCGCTCGCCCCATACCGAACCCCAAAGCTGACCGGCCTGCTCGCAATCGAGTGCCAGCAGCTCTTCCATGGTGCGAATGCCTTTTTCATTGAGGCGCTTTTCCGTGCGCGAGCCAATGCCGGGAAGATCGCGCAGGGTGAGCAGACGCAACGCCTCGGGCAAAATGTCCAGGGTGAGCGCCACCAGGCCGTCGGGCTTCTCCATGTCGCTGGCGATTTTGGCCAGATAGCGGTTGGTGGCCAGGCCCACGGAGCTGCGCAGCGTGGGCCCCACGCGTTCCCGGATGCGCGCCTTCACTTTACGGCCCAGCTCCAGGGCGGCCAGCAGCGGGCGCTCCCGGCCCATCAGCCGGCAAGCCATCTCGTCAATCGAAAGCACGGCCGTGACCGGCAGGCAGCTTTCCACGGCTTCGACGATGCGGTGATGGTAGTCGACGTAAATTTCGTGGCGCGCCTCCACCAGAATCAGGCCGGGGCACATGCGCTTGGCGTCGGCTACGATGGTGCCGGTTCTGACGCCGTGGGCCTTGGCCTCGTAGCTGGCGGCGATGCAGCAGGTGGTGTCGGCCATCATGGGGACCACGCCGACCGGCTTGCCACGCAGCTCGGGCCGGACCTCCTGCTCCACGGAGGCAAAGTAGGAATTGAGGTCTACGAACAGCCAGTTCAACTCCGGGCTCAAGCGGGGGCTCAAGCCGGCGTTCAAGCCGGCCGCCTGCGCCTGATCCTGCTTCGAGTCACGCTCCGGGCCGGGCGTGGCGACCGCCGGCTCGGGTCCTGCGAGCGGGGAATCGCCTGATTCCGCGTGGTTTGCAAACTTTGGCGCCGGATTGGAGCCACTGGCCATCTCTACACTATTTTCGCTTTTTATTCTCTGTTACGCAAGGTTAGTGACGAATAAAATTCTCCGATGCTAAACTTGACGCGTCAGCAACGCAGCGCATCGAAACCAGTAAGCGCGGCGCCTATGCCGAAGACGCCCTTCGCTGCAATCGAATAAAGGTGTGCAGTATGCATGGAATGGAACATTGGTTCGCGACGAACGGAAGCCTGCTTGCCATCCTGGTGACGGTAGGCGTGGCCGTGCTCCTGGTTTCATGCCTGGGATGCTCGGGCTGCCCCTGCCGCGAGAAAGACGATCTGTTCCGCCGCCGCGAACTCTAGAGCCTGCCCTTAGCCTACCCCTATAATGATCAAACCGCTCTCGTTCCATGATGAAAGCGGATGAGCCATTCTCCAGATTCTCCCGATTCATTTGTCCAGAGCGAACTGCGTAAAGTCGCCACCCGCCGGCCTGACGCTGCATCGATGCGTACGGTCTGATAGCAGACGAGCGCAACTCCGTCAGCGATGAGTCGGCAGCGGAAATCTTCAATTGCGGGCGGAGTGTACACCTCGGTAGCCAGCAGGTCGAGGATTTGTTCTCTAGACCAGATGCGACCGGAGGCGCCGAATTCTACGAAATCGTCTGCCAGGAAGGCCGATACGCGGGCGCGATCGTGGCGCACGGCGGGGTCGAGGAGCGTTTGCTCACATCGCAGCAGATGCGCGGCGATTGCCTCCGCCGTATTGTCGTCCGCACTCATTGCACCGGCGGTTTCAAATACATCTCAAACTGGGCCAGGATGCGGTTGTACAGATGAGTGCGCACATCCGCGCCCGCAATGGAGTGAGTCTTGCGCGGGTAGAGCTGCAAATCGTAGGGCATCTGGGCTTCGATCAGCTTCTGGATGAACTGGATGGAGTTCTCCATGTGCACATTGTCGTCGCCTGTTCCTTGCACCAGGAGCAGATGCCCTTTGAGGCTGGCCGCCGAGTTGACCACAGAAAAATCATGGTAGCCGTCGGCGAAATCCCCGGGCTCGCTCATGTAGCGCTCGGTATAGATTGAGTCGTAGTTGCGCCAGTCGGTCACCGGGGCCACCGCAACGCCCGCGCGGAAGCGGTCGGAGTGGGTGAGCGCATAAAGGGTGAACGTGCCGCCCCAGCTCCAGCCCCACCAGCCCAGGCGCTTTGAGTCCAATTGCGGATACTGTGCCAGCGCCGCATCCACAGCCGTCAACTGGTCTTCCAGCTGAATGGGCCCGAAGTTGTGATAAGCCAGCTGGGCAAAGGCGCGCCCCCGCTTGCTGCTGCCGCGATTGTCCGCGTGGAGCACGGCAAATCCATGCTGAGCCAGCAACTCGTCAAAGAGCAGGCCGTCTCCCCAGCGATTGGCGACCGTTTGCGCAGCCGGACCTCCGTAGGGATTCACAATCAGGGGCACGCTTGCGGCGCTCGCCGGTCCCTCCGGCAGCAGCAAGGTTGCATAGAGAACTGTGCCGTCGTGCGCCTTGACCTCAAGCTGCTCCGGAGCGCGAAGATGGTAAGGCTCCAGCGCTTTGGTGGACCAGAAGACATTGCACTTGCCGGCTGCCTGGCAGAGGCGCACGGTCGGCGGATCCATCCGCGTGGATTGACGGTCGACAAACGCGCTGCCACTGGGAGCGAAGTTTCCGGTATGGAAGCCTTCGCCGGAAGTCAACTGCGTGCTCTCGCCCTCAAAGCTCACCTGCCATAGCTGCTGCTCCAGCGGATTGCCCTGGTTCGATTCGAAATCAATCGTCTTCGCAGAGCGATCCACGTTGAGCACGTCTCCTACCTCAAAGTCGCCCTTGGTCAGTTGCCGTTCCAGCTTGGCCGTGTAGGCGCCGGGATGGGCCTGATCATAGCTGTAGAGATACAGATGATTGTGGCCGTCGGTCCAGTTGGTCAGCACGATGGTGCCGGAGTCCACCGAAACATCGTAGCCATCGTCGATGAATTTCTCGTCGGAAATCTGGAGCACCCGATGCGAGTCGCCCGTGTCCGCATCCGCAAAGTAAATGTCCCGATGTTTGTGATCGCGGGTCAGAGTTTCAATCCATAACGTTTTTCGGTCCACCCAGCCGAAGCGCGGAATGTAATCCTGGCCCGGCTGAATGGGCAGCCTGACCCACACGGTCCTGCTTCCCTGCCCGCTGACCACGCCCACCCGCACGTCCGGATTGGGATCGCCGGGCTGGGGAAAGCGCTGCAGATCCACGGTGGCATGGGTCGGAATCCAATCCTCGATTGGATACAGGGGCACGGCTGTCTCGTTCATCTGCAGAAAGGCCAGGTTCTTCGAGTCAGGCGACCAGAAGTAGTTGCTGCGCGTCTCCAGTTCCTCTTCATACACCCAATCCACTTCGCCATTGAGCATGACCGTATTGGGCGCCGAACCCGTAACCACCGCGGGCCGGCCGGGATCTTTCAGGCGCAGCACCGAAAGGTTGTGATCGCGCAAAAAGGAGACGTACTCGCCATTGGGAGAGAACTTGGGGTCGTCGCCGGAACCCGCTCCGGTAAAGCCGATCTGCACACCGGTGCCATTGTGCAGATCATAAAGCCAGAGCCGGCCATCGGAATCGAACAGCAGATGCGCCGAGTCGGGAGCCCACAGGTAGCTGGCCATCTTGTACCGGTTGCGATGATCGCGGTCCGTCTCCGACTCGCCGCCCCCCGTTAACGCGGCCAGTTTCGCCCGGCTCACCAGCACATGCGCCTTGCCGGTCGCGGGATCCAGGTCATTCAGTTCGCCGCCTTCCAGGTAGGTCAGATGCTTGCCGTCGGGTGACCATGTCAGCCCCTCGGGCGGGATTCCGATCAGCGGACCGTGGGCAAAAATCGTTTCCACGGTGAGAGGCTTTTGAGGGGCCTCTGCGGACAAGGGAACTGTGGCCATGGCAACAACAAAAACAACCGACAGCAAACGAGCGGCTGGACGTGACAAAGGATGTTCCTCCGGAAGCGGAGCCCGACCTGGCTCTCCACGATTTTGTTCTTCAAGCAGCGATCTGGGGCGCGCGGGCTTCCAGTCAAAAGTGTAAACCAAGGGGATTGCATCGCCGGGTTGCGCGGCAGGGGCAGAGGGATATATTGTCCGGGTCATGCATTGGGCAACTCCGCAAGAACGCCGCAGGCTGGGCCAGGCGCGGCGCAAGCAGGTGGGCCGCCAGGAACACTGCGTCCACAATCCCAAGGCGCGCAAGACTCCGGCGCTCGCGCTGCTCGAGCGATCGATGCGCGGGCGCGTGCCGGCGCTTATCAAGCTCAAGTACGAGCTGATGGCGCTGTCGCCCTTCGGATATTTCCGCGGCGCGGTGCCGGTGATGGCGGCGGATCTGGCCGTGCTGCCCAACGCCGGAATCTTCTCCCAGCTCTGCGGCGACGCGCATGTGCGCAACCTGGGCGCTTATGCCGCGCCCGACGGGCGGCTGGTCTTTGACATCAACGATTTCGACGAGACCATTCACGGGCCTTTCGAGTGGGACCTGAAGCGCATGGCCGCCTCATTGGTGCTGGCCGGCCGCGCCGCCGGCCAAAAGGAGGCTTGCGCGCGCCGCGCCGTGGAGCTGTGCATCGCGCGCTATGCGGTCCAGATGCGCGCCTTTTCCGCGATGCCGATGTTTGAAGTGGGCCGCTTTCAGGTGCACCGGATGGGCCTGGTGGAGCCGGTGCATGAGGCGCTTATCAAGGCTGAGCGCGCCACGCCGCAACATACACTGGATCAGCTTACTGAACCCGTTCGAGGCAAATCGGGCGAGACGCGCCGATTCAAACAAATCAAACCTACACTGACCCGCGTATCAGCCGCGCATGCCAAAGCGGTGCTGGCGTCGCT
>PMOF01000238.1 GCA_003162495.1 Acidobacteriaceae bacterium | reverse complement strand
TCTCCGGGTGGTGAGCCTCGATCGCCAGGCGGTGAAAGCTGTCGCCGCCGAGCCACGCTTCAAACTCCGGGGCCGGCCGGAGCCCCAGCACGCGGCGCAGGTAGAGAGCATCGTGAAAGCTGGTGCTCTGGTAGTGGAGCATCACATCGTCTGCGCCGGGCACACCCATGATGTAATTGACGCCGGCCGCGCCGAGCAGGGTGAGGAGAGCATCCATGTCGTCCTGGTCGGCCTCGGCGTGGTTGGTGTAGCAGACGTCAACGCCCATGGGCAGGCCGAGCAGCTTGCCGCAGAAATGGTCCTCAAGGCCAGCGCGGGCAATCTGTTTGCCGTCGTAAAGATACTCCGGGCCGATGAAGCCAACCACGGTGTTCACGAGCATGGGACGAAAGCGCCGGGCCACGGCATAGGCGCGCGCTTCCAGAGTTTGCTGGTCGACGCCATGGTGAGCATTCGCGGAAAGTGCCGAGCCCTGGCCGGTTTCAAAGTACATGACGTTGTCACCGATGCGGCCATCCGCGCAGACCGCGCCGCGGTGGAGAGATTGGCCGGCCTCGTGTGCCTCTGCAAGCAAGGAAAGATTCACGCCAAAGCTGCGGTTGGCGGCTTCAGTGCCGGCGATGGACTGAAAGAGAAGGTCGACGGGCGCGCCCTGTTCGAGCGCAGCCAACTGGGTAGTAATGTGGGCCAGCACGCAGCTTTGCACCGGAATCTGGAATCGGTCGCGCAGTGCGTCGATCATGCGCAAGAGACGCGTGGTTACGGGTACATTGTCGCCCGCGGGATTGATACCGATGACCGCGTCGCCGGAGCCGAGCAAGAGACCGTCGAGGATTGCCGCCGCGATGCCGGCCGGATCGTCCGTGGGGTGGTTAGGCTGGAGCCGCGCACTCAGGCGGCCGGGCAGACCCACCGTGGTGCGGAAGCGCGTGACCACGCGAATTTTTGCCGCCGCTGCGATCAGGTCCTGCACGCGCATGAGTTTGCTGACCGCGGCGACCATCTCGGGCGTAAGGCCGGGCGCTATCGCTGCCAGGCGGTCTGCCGTGGCCAGGTCTGAAAGCAGCCAGTCGCGCAACTCACCCACGGCGAGCGAGCGTACGGGCGCAAACGCATCGGCGTCGTGCGTATCCACAATCAGGCGCGTCACCTCGTCGCTCTCATACGGAACCACATGCTCCGAAAGAAAGTGAGCGAGTGGTAGATCAGCCAGTGCAAACTGCGCGGCAACGCGCTCCTCGGCCGACCTGGCCACGAGACCGGCCAGCACGTCTCCGCTGCGCAGGGGTGTGGCTTTGGCAAGCAGTTCACGCAAATCGCCGAAGGTAAAACGCGTGTTGCCGATGGTGTGGGCAAGAGTCATGCGGTGGGAACCGATTGCCTCTTCAGGATAGCCGCAAACAGGGAGTGCGAGAGAGAAGACTGCACGGCGACGTGCTTTTTGACGGTGCGCAACGATTGAAGCAAGGGTGATGATGCGCGCAGCGCGATGATGATTTTGTTTCCTTGGTTATGATATTGTTCCGGCCGCGATGAGAAGCGGGCGTGGGGCGCCCTGGGGCATTACCAGCTTCTGTGGAGCGCAGCAGGCTCGGTCGAGCTTGGCCAGGTCGGCTTGCATGCGCGTGTCGGCGCGCAGCGAGGCGAGTACGGTGCTGAGCATGGAGGCGGCGGGTTCGGCGGGGGGCGAAATGCTGTAGTGCATCCATTTGCCCTCGCGGCGCGCGGTAACAATGCCGGCCTTGCGCAGGTAAGCAAGGTGGCGGGAGATTTTCGGCTGACCCTGGCGCAGGATTTCAACAAAGTAGCAAACGCAGACCTCGCGGCCGGCCATCAGGTTGAGCAGGCGCAGGCGGGTGGGATCGGCCAGAGCCGCAAACAGGCTGGCCAGATGGATCGATTTGGACGCGTCGGGCATAGATCCATTATATACGGATTGACAAATATGAACGCAAATCATATATTTGCTCAAGCGAATGTGAGGCGCTGCGGATGGACACAAAATCACTGGTTCAGGAAAAGTACGGAGCGGCGGCCCGGCAGGTGCGGGACAACGGCTCGGTGGCCTGCTGCGATCCGGGGCTGCGCTGCTGCGACCCGATCACGACCAACCTATACAACGAAGCCGAGAAGAGCGGACTACCGGCGAGCGCGGTTCTGGCCTCACTGGGATGCGGCAATCCGACCGCGCTGATTGAGCTGAAGCCAGGCGAGACGGTGCTCGACTTGGGTTCCGGGGGTGGCATCGATGTGCTGCTTTCGGCAAAGCGCGTGGGGCCGACAGGCAAGGCATACGGACTGGACATGACGGACGACATGCTGGCCCTGGCGCGCGAGAATCAGCGGCAGGCGGGGGTGGAGAACGTCGAGTTCCTGAAGGGCGAGATCGAGAACATTCCCCTGCCCGACGGATCGGTGGACGTGGTGATTTCGAATTGCGTGATCAACTTGTCGGCGGAAAAGGATCGTGTGCTGCGCGAGGCGTTCCGGGTGCTCAAGCCAGGCGGTCGGTTCGCAGTTTCCGACGTGGTGGTGCGCGGCG
>PMOF01000223.1 GCA_003162495.1 Acidobacteriaceae bacterium | reverse complement strand
TCGAGCCCATCCTTGCCCGGCCCGGACCGGACGGTAAGGCATGCGTGAATTGCCACGCCAGCCATGTGATCTTCAAGCTGCAGCCGCCCAATGCAGAGGGGATCTTCTCTGATCAGGACAGCGAAGACAACTACAAGTCCGCGATGCGCGTCGTGGACATCTCCGACCCGGACAAGAGCCTGATGCTCATCAAGCCGACCCGCCCCACCGACAGCGCGGGCGACGTGGGCGACTATCTGGCTACGCATAACGGCGGCCAGCGTTGGCATGGAAACCAATCGAGCGATGAATACCGCACCATACTGGATTGGATTCGAGGAGGCCGAACGCAGACTGCGAGCGTGTCAAAATGAACAGACCGCGGGAAGCGTGACCTTGTTTTGTGAATTCACATAATCCTATTCGTTATGGACACCAAGAATCGGGCGAGCACGGGCTTCGGCCCGGAAGTGCGAACGTATCCGTTCTTCCCAAGATCATTTCTCTTCCCTTGACAATCGACAAGAGTGGGAGTATTTCTATTGTCGAAAGACGAGGGGAGTGAGATGCCGCCATCGACAGACCTTTTGCAGGGCACGCTGGACTTGCTGATTTTGCAAACGCTGGCGCCGGGGCGGATGCATGGATGGGGGGTTGCGCAGCGCATTCAGCAGATTTCAAAAGATGTGCTACAGATTGGGCAGGGATCGCTCTATCCCGCGCTGCACCGGCTGGAATACAAGGGCTGGATCCGGTCCGGCTGGGGAACCTCGGAGAATAACCGGCGGGCGAAGTTCTATTCCCTGACACCGACGGGGAGAAAACAACTGGAGACCGAGTTGGAGAGCTGGGAACGGCTGTCTTCGGCCATTGCGCTGGTGCTGGGGCGGATTCCGGAGGCGTCGGCATGATGACGGAAATGCTGACGCAGCTGCGGTTTCTGATCCGCCGGATGGTGGCGGGGAGCGGGAGCCATGGCGCATTGGATGAGGAGCTGCAATTTCATGTGGAGCAGTCGGTGGAGAGAAATGTTGCTGCGGGGATGACGGCGGAGGAGGCGCGGCGGCAGGCGCTGATTGAGTTTGGGGGCGTGGAGCGGGCGCGCGAGCAATGCCATGAGCAGCGGCCGGGCTGGTGGTGGGGCACGGTTTGGCAGGATGTGCGCTACGCGCTGCGCGGGTTCCGGCGCAACCCGGCGTTTACGATCACCATGATTGCGACGCTGGCGCTGGGGATTGGCGCGACGACGGCCGTATTCAGCGTGGTGGATCGGATTCTGTTCCGCAGCTTGCCTTATGCGCACGATGATCGGCTGGTTTCGGTGGGGCTGGTTGCGCCGATTATTCCGCAGGAGTTCATGCTGGGCGGTTCCTATTACGAATGGCGCGACAATCAGAAGCCCTTCGAGTCGTTCACTTCAGAGACGGGCTCCAGTCCCTGCGACTTGACGGAGCGCAATCCGGCACGGCTCAGTTGCGCCAGTGTGGAACAGAGCTTTCTGCCAACGCTTGGGATCTCTCCTGTGCTGGGGCGGAATTTTACGCCGGAAGAGGATCGCCCCAACGGTCCAAAGGCCGCTCTCATCTCCTATGGGTTGTGGCTTTCGCACTACGGTCTCGATCCCGGCATCGTGAACCGCATGATCGATCTCGATGGCCAAGAGGTTCGCGTTGTCGGAGTGCTCCCCAAAGACTTTGAGATGCCGGCGCTGGAGGCTGCGGACGTTCTTGTTCCCCAGGCCCTGGACGAAGCCCAACAGCGCAAGGCCATGCCGGGAGCGATCATGTATGCGTTTGCGCGCCTCAAGCCGGGGATGACCAGCGAGAAAGCGAAGGCAGCCCTTGACCCCTTATTCGATTACTCCCTGAGCCAGGTGCCGCCGCAGTTTCGCAAGGAGGTGCATATGCGCGTGCGGTCAATGCGGGACCGCCAGGCGGGGGATGTGCGGCTGGTGGCCTGGGTGCTGCTGGGAGCGGTGCTGGCGGTGCTGCTGATTGCCTGCGCCAACGTGGCCAGCCTGCTGATGGCGCGGGCCGCGTCGCGGGAACGAGAGTTGGCGGTGCGGTCGGCGTTGGGCGCGAGCCGGGGACGGCTGGCGCAGCAAGCTCTGACGGAGACTTTTCTGTTGTCGATGGCTGGAGCCGTGATTGGCTGTGCAATGGCTGAGATTTTATTGAACGTGTTTATCGCGTTGGCGCCGGCGGGCATTCCATTTCTGGCGAAAGCGGAACTGGACCTGCGCATCGTTCTGTTTGCGGTTCTTCTTTCGATCGCGTGTGGGGCGCTGTTTGGGGTGTTGCCGGCTCTCGAACGTCCGCGCCTGGCCGCACTGGCGGCGAGGGCGGCAAAATCGGGCACACATGCGCGGCTGCGGCGGGGCCTGGTGATCGGGCAGATCGCGATCAGCATGGTGCTGCTGACGGGTGCGGCGCTGTTGCTGCGCAGCTTCAACAGCCTGGAGCGCCAGAATATGGGCATGGAAACCCGCGGTGTGCTGACGGCGCACATCGCGCTTTCGCGTTACCGCTATACGACGACGCAACAGCAGATGGAATTCTTTCTTACGGCCGAAGCTGCGCTGCGACGTTTGCCTGGAGTTACCGCTGTGGGCATGAGCAATTGGCTTCCCCCGGCAGAGACGCATGAAAGCCAGATCTTCAACATCATCTCAGTGGAAGGCAGGCCTCAGCCGACGGGCGGAACGGGAGGGATGGTGACGTGGAGGTGGGTGACGCCGGACTATTTCAAGGCGCTGAATATTCCCATGGTTCGGGGACAGGGATTTACCGATGAGGAGCGGAGTTCGAAGGAGCATTACCTGGTGGTGAGCAGCCTGCTTGCGACGCGATTGTTTGGCGACGCTGACCCGATTGGCCAGCATGTGCGGCCGGTTCCGGATGGACCCTGGTGCACGGTGGTGGGGGTTGCGGAGAACGTAAAGAACGGCGGGCTTAGCGGCGCGGACGAGCCGGAATTCTACCGGCTGAGGCGCAGCCTTGCGGAGGACTGGACGCCGTGGAACGTGATGGTGCTCAAAACTTCAGTGCCGGCGGCGGGGCTGGGCCAGTGGGTGCGCGCGCAGATTGCGCAAATCGATCCCACGCAGCCGGTGGAGATTGAAACGCTGAGCGAGAGCGTGAGCAAGTTGGCGGATGGTCCGCGCTTTGAGACGGCGCTGCTGGGGTTCTTTGCGTTTTGCGGGCTGGTGATGGCGGTGATCGGGCTCTACGGAGTGATTTCGTTTGTGGCGGCGCAGCGCACCCAGGAGATTGGGGTGCGCATGGCGCTGGGTGCGACACGGGCGGACATTTTGCGGCTGATTGCGGGGGAGGGCGTGCGGCTGATTGTGCTGGGCGGCGTACTGGGCCTGGGTGCGTCGCTGGCCACGGCGCAACTGCTGAAGAGTTTGCTGTTCCACGTGGGCCCGCACGATCCGGTGGCTTATGGGGCGGTGGCGCTGCTGCTGGCGCTGGTGGCGCTGGCGGCGACGCTGGTTCCGGCGCGGGCGGCGATGAAGGTTGAACCAGTGGTGGCGCTGCGGTACGAATAAGGCCTGGTTTGCGCGGGCGAAGTTGCGGGCAGGCCCGGCTGGTTTGGCTTGGGAACGCTATTCAGGGTATACTTGAGATTCGGCAAGATGCAGGTGGAGTGTGCCTTTTGGCACCCCTACGGCGCCGGCGCAAACATACGGAATTGGAGTGAAAGTCATGGCACAGGTATGCGATATTTGCGGCAAAGGGCCGCAGTTTGGCAATAACATCTCTCACGCGCACAACGTTTCGCGACGCCGGTGGAATGTGAATCTACAGGCGGTGAAGGCGCTGGTCAACGGCGCGGCCAAGCGGATCAGGGTATGCACCAGTTGCATCAAGGCGGGCAAAATCGCCAAGGCGTAAGGGTCTTGGGTTCTCGCAACTTTGCGACCAGAATGTAAACATCGCAAGGCGCCCCATCTCCGGCACAACTCGACATCGACAAAACCCCGTCCACTTTGGACGGGGTTTTGTTGTGCCTGGAATAGGCTGGGCGCTAATTGTGGTCAAACCTGTTTTGCGCGCTCGAAGGTGAGCGAGGCGGAGTTGATGCAGTAGCGGAGGCCGGTGGGCGCGGGGCCGTCTGGAAAGACGTGGCCAAGGTGGCCGCCGCAGCGGGCGCAGGTGACTTCGACACGGCGCATGCCGAAGGTGCGGTCTTCGTGCTCGACGACAGCTTTGGATTCGGCGGGGATCATGAAGCTGGGCCAGCCGCAGCCGGAGTCGAACTTGGCTCCGCTGAGGAAAAGAAGCGCGCCGCAGCCGGCACAGTGGTAGTCGCCTGTATCGTGGTTCTGGGTGAGCAGGCCGGTGAAGGGTCGCTCGGTCGCCTTTTCACGCAGGATTTGATACTGCTCGGGAGTGAGCTGGGCACGCCATTCGGCCTCGGTGCGCTCGATTTTATCGGGTGATTCGCTCATTGGCGTCTCCTGATGAACGCTGGACAGTTGAGGTTTTGGTCTCCCACCCTTTCCGCACACAACGCGGAAAGGATGGGGCACCCTGTCAGGTAGCGGTCGCCCGGCTCAGACCTCGGCGATGATGTCAATTTCTACCAGAACATCTTTGGGCAGGCGAGAGACTTCAACGGTGGAGCGGGCGGGCGGGGCGACACCTTGGGGTGCGAGATAGGCGGCGTAGACATCGTTCATGACGGCAAAGTCGTTGAAGTCCTTGAGGAACACGGTGGCCTTGACAGCCTGGGCTAGGCTTGAGCCGGATGCTTCGAGGATGGCCTTGAGGTTTTCAAGCACGCGGGTGGTTTGCTCCGCGATGCCGGCCGCGACCACGAGCTGCGTCACGGGGTCGAGGGCGACCTGTCCGGCTGTGAAGACGAGGTTGCCGACGCGGATGGCTTGTGAATACGGCCCGATGGCGGCAGGAGCTTTGGCGGTGGCGATGACGGCTTTGGTCATACGTCGATTGTAATGGGCGCGTGACTCAACGGTATCAATGCCAAAGGGCCAGCACCACTCCGCTGATCATGAGCGCGACAAGCCAATAGCCGGCGTTGATGGCGAATAGCTTGAAGGAGCGCCGCTCATAAAGGTGCTGCGCGAAGAGGGGAGCGGCGATGAATCCCAGCCAGCAGATGCCGCCGATGAAAGCTCCCCGGCGGTAACTGAACGCATTGGACCAAAGCACCACATGGTCAAGGATAAATGAGAGGATGAGGCCGCCGATGAAGGACGAGACCATGGCGACGGCGGCGCCCTTGGGTCTTTCGCCTTTGGTGTGGCCGGTCAGGGCCATCCACGGCTTGGCGAAGAGCAGGGAGTACCAGAGTGCGCCCAGAACCCACTGAATCAGGGCCGCAACCAGCACAGCCCAGAGATTGAACTGATGCAAGTGAAGATGGTTCATAGAGAATCCTCCGCGATCCATTGATTTCCGGCTCCCGAGGAGAATATCCAAGGAAATGGGGGGAATCTCTGGCCGGTCTGATTTGAGTCGTGCCAACCACTCTGCGGCAGCCGGGAAATTGCTGTCAAGAAGAATCGGAAGCTCCCAGAATTCAGCGGCGCTTGAGAGCTTCGAGCTCATCGAGAGTGCGGGGCCAGTCAGCGCCGAGAAGGCGGGAGAGACTGCGGTCGGCCAGGACCTTGCCGCCGGTCTGGCAGGGTGCGCAGTAGTTGGTTTCGTTGTCGGCATAGCGAATGCGCTGCACCTTTGCGCCACAGCGCGGACAGGGCTGGCCGAAGCGGCCGTGAACGGCGAACTCCTTGCGGAAGGCGGTGACTTTCTCGGGGAAATTCTCTTTGGCTTCAGTGAGCAGACGATCCGTCCAAGCGGCAAGCGTGGAGCGTGTGGCGGCGAAGAGACGATCCCATTCTTCGGGCTTTAGCTTGTGCGTGAGCGTGATGGGCGAGAGCTGAGCGACGTGGAGGATTTCGTCGGAGTAGGCATTGCCGACGCCGCTGATGAGGCGTGGATCAGTGAGGGCGCGTTTGAGGGTGCGGTTTTCAAGAGTCAGCGCGGCGCGAAAACCGTCGAGGTTTGTCGAGAAGATTTCCACGCCGCCGGGATCGATGGACGCGAGGTCTTCTTCGCCGCGAAAGAGATAAAGGGAGGCGCGGCGCTTGCTGCCTGCCTCGGTGAGGATGAGCGAACCGGTGGGGAAATCGAAGGCGGCTAACGCGTTGCGGCCAGCGAGTTTTGCGTTGGGCGGACGCCAGTGCAGGCGGCCGGCGATCATCAGATGAAGCACGAGCCACAGGTCGGCTTCTGGACTGCCTTCGAGGCCGATGGCGATGCGCTTGCCGATGCGGCTGATTTCTTTGACGGCGCGGCCTTCGACCGATGAGAGCGGCGGGTCAACGGTGCGGAGGAGAAACACGCTGGCGATCCGAACGCGCTCCAGAGGCTGCGTGAGAATGCGGCCTTCGAGGGCGGCGATGTAGGCGGCGATGTCGGGGAGTTCCGGCATTTCCTACAGAATGTAGCCTGCGTTCATCTTCTTGCAATCGATTTCTGGAAGCGTGGGTGAACAGGCATCACTTTGTCCCACTTGGTGCTGTGATGTAAGCGACTCCTTTGAGAAGAGCAAACAGGATGACGGTGTTAACCCCGCCGCCAATAAGTATGGAGAAAAATATGTCGGAGTTCTTGTATAAGACAAAACTCAAGGGCCATGTGGCGTAGATTACCGGGATGAAGCGGTAGCCAAATTCGTCACGTGTGACCAATGCCAGGATGAAAAGACAAAGAACGATCACTGCGTAAGAACCGGCTACGATCATCGGCACGCGGCTACGCAAAATCTTTGCCTTGGGCTCCCTATTGAAGCTTACACATCGCCACGTTCCAAAGTGCTTCAGCGGAGGATGGTGTTATCGATCAACCGAGTAGTCCCTACCCATGCAGCAACAGCGAACAGCGAGCCTGACACTGCATTTTCTACCGGCTCAAGCGTCGCCCAATCCACAAGTTCAATATAGTCCACGCGAAGCTCCTGGAATGAGGCAAAAGCTTCGCGAGCCGCTTCGATGAGGGCGTTGGCGCGGCGTTCGCCGGAGGCTGCTAGGGATTCGGCCTGGCGAATGGCGCGGCTGAGTACTAGAGCCTGGGCGCGTTCGTCCGAGCTGAGGTAGACGTTGCGGGAGCTGAGGGCGAGGCCGTCGGCATCGCGGACAATGGGACAGACGACGATTTCCGTGGCAAGGCGGAGGTCGGAGACCATGCGGCGAATGATGGCGACCTGGGCAGCGTCTTTCTGGCCGAAGAAGGCGCGGTCGGGTTCGGCGGCGATGAGCAGTTTGGCGACCACGGTGGCGACGCCGCGAAAGTGGCGGGGGCGGGATGCGCCGTCGAGACGATCGCCGATGCCTTCGACTTCAACGAAGGTGGACGCGCCGGCGGGATAGAGTTCTTCGACCGATGGGGCGAAGACTACGTTCGCGCCTTTGGTTTGAGCGAGGGCGGCCTGGACGAGGGCGCAGTCGGCTTCAAAGGTGCGCGGATAGCGGGCGTAGTCTTCGTTGGGTGCGAACTGGGTGGGGTTGACGAAGATGCTGACGGCGACCCGCCCGCATGATGCCGCGGCAGCTCGAATCAAGGAGGCGTGGCCGGCGTGGAGCGCGCCCATAGTGGGGACGAGGCCGATGGTTTGGCCGGTGGTGCGTTGTTGGCGAGACCAGTGGCGGAGCTCGGCTACGGTGTGGAGGATTTCCATTGGTTTCTCGAAAAGTTCCCTCGGGGGCNNGCGAGGCTAAGCTATTCGCGAAGCCAAGCTATTGATTTTTTATCAGGCTTTGCGGAGGACTGCTGACGGCATTTCGTCGAGTGCGTGGCGGGCGGATTCGGGCAGGTGGTAGCTTTCCTCATCGGAGGGGAAGGCGCGGTGCTCGACGTCTTCACGATAGTGTTCGATGGCGGAGCGGATGAGGGCGCCGGCGTCGGCGTAGCGGCGGACGAATTTGGCAGCTGGCGCAAACGTTAGGTTGAGCAGGTCGTGAAAGACGAGAATCTGGCCGTCGCATTCGGGGCCGGCTCCGATGCCGATGGTGGGGACGGACAGCTCGGCGGTGATGGCGGCCGCTACTTCGCGGGGAACGCCTTCAAGGACGATCGCGCCGGCGCCGGCTTCAGCGAGGGCGTGGGCCTGGGCCTGGAGCTGGTGGACGGACTCCGCGGTGCGAGCCTGGACGCGATAGCCGCCCATGCGGTGCAGGCTTTGCGGAGTAAGGCCGAGGTGGCCGATGACGGGAATCTCGGCCTCGACGAGGGCGCGGACGAGGTCGACGCGCGGGCCTTCGATCTTGACGGCTTCTGCGCCCGATTCCTTGACGAAGCGGATGGCGTTGGCGAGGGCGGTGGCAATGGTCGTGTAACTGCCGAAAGGCATGTCTGCGACGACGAGGGCACGGCGCACGGCGCGGCGGACGGCGCGGGTGTGGTGGAGCATTTCATCGACAGTGACGGCGAGGGTGTTTTCGTGCCCCAGTACGACCATGGCCAGCGAGTCGCCGACCAGGATGAGGTCGATGCCGGCTTCGTCGACGAGACGCGAAGAGGAGTAATCGTAGGCGGTGAGCGCGGAGATAGGTTTGGCCTGGCGCTTCATCTCAGTGAGCGCGGGCATGGTGACTTTTGCGATGGGGAGGCCGGTTAAGGCGGGGCTTGCGCCCGAGGGGAAGTTGGTGACGCTCATGTTGATCTCCAGTGCCGCTCCGTACACGCAGGATGCGACCCGAACAAGGTAAGTATACTCCCAGTTCCCTGTTTAGATGCGCTGGCTGCGGTTCAGGCTTCCGGCGTTTTTCCGGGGTCGGGGTGGGGCTCGGGTTTGGAGTGAAACTGAGGGTTCTGCTTGCGATTCGCCGGTGCCGCGCCGCACACTGGAAGATGAGCATGTTTTCTCCTTGGGTGGCGGGGATTTACGGGGGGCTGGGCACGGTGGCCGGAGTGGGGCTGGCGTGGGGTGGGTGCGCATACGCGGCCCTGTCGCCGGGTTCGCAGATTTTTGGGCGAACGCTGACTGCACCGCGAAGGCCGGGTGAGCTGGCGCTGACCTTTGACGACGGGCCGAATCCGGCGTGGACGCCGCGGCTGCTGGAATTGCTGGCGGAGCACGACGTGCGGGCTACGTTTTTTCTGGTGGGCCGGTTTGCCGAGGCGGAGCCGGAGTTGGTGCGGAGGATTGTGGCCGCCGGACACCTGATCGGGAATCATAGCTGGAGTCATCCCAACCTGGCGCTAACAGCAGGTCGGCGAGTGGAAGAGGAGCTGAGGCGGACCAGCGCGGCTCTGGAGCAGATTGCGGGGGCTCCGGTGAAGTATTTTCGGCCGCCCTATGGAGCGCGGCGGCCCCATGTGCTGCGCACAGCGATGCGGCTGGGGATGGTTCCGGTCACCTGGAACGCGATGACGACCGACTGGAAGGACCCCTCCGCGGATGCGATTGCGGGCCGGCTGAAGGGCATGATCGACGGGCTGGAACGGCAGGGATGGGCGGCGAATATTGTGCTGCACGACGGGAGCCATCGGGGGCTGGGCGCGAACCGGGGACCCAGCGTGCACGCGGCGAGGCAGATGATTTCGAGATACAAGCAGACACACCGGTTTGTGACGGTGGACGCCTGGGGCTGAATTCGGATCAGGCGGCGGCTACGATTTGGGCGTTGAAGGTGGCGGCACCTTGGGAGGCCCCATCACGTCGTTCAGTTCTTTCTTGTAGCGTTCGACGAGTTCCTTGTCGCGGGCTTCGAACTTCTTTGTGACGGCCGGCATCACTTCTTTGGCCATCAATGGCTGTGCGTCGAGCAGATGCTGGCCGGGCGTGGATCGATAGAAGGCGATGATGCCGTCGACGTCTTCGCGTGACAGGTTGCGCTGATAGACGGCGACCAATTCGCTGAGCATCTCGTCGACTGGATACTGCTTCTCGGCGAGCACGAAGTATTTTTGGGTGACGCGGTCGCGGGCGGACTTCTGAGCGGCGGTCAGTTCTCCGCCCGTCTGCATAAGGCTTAGCTCGACCTCTGTCTGCTCGCTCTGCAACTGCTGCTGCAGGGGCGCCGGCAGCATTCGCAGCATTTCCTCCATCTGTGAGCGGATGCGCATGACCTGAAAAAGCTCGAGCAACTGCTCGCGCGAAGGCTTCTCCGCGGCGGGAATCTCGCGGGAGGCTGCAGCGCTACGATTCGTTGGTGCGGTGGATGGGATTTGGCTGTTGCCGGAGAGCGGGATCGCGACCAGCGCGATTAAAACGAGAAGAACGAGGCGGGAGCGCATTGGATGGGACTCCTGGAATCGGGTTGATGGGCCGGTGGGATTCCGGGTGTGATGCGGAATCGGTTCAGTGATGTTTGACGGCCTGGAAGGCTTTATGGGCAGCGGCGATGGTCGCTTGCACTTCCGCTTCGCCATGGGCGGTGCTCAGAAACGCGGCTTCGAACTGGGATGGGGGGAGCCAGACACCATTCTCCAGCATGGAGTTGTGGAAGCGGCCGAAGGCGGCGGTGTCGGATTGGGCGGCTTCGGTGTAGTCGGTGACGGGACCGGGGTTGAAGAACCAGGTACCCATGGATCCGACGCGGTTGACTGTGAGAGAAACGCCCGCTTGGTCGGCGGCGTCGGCAACACCCTCGAATACGGCTTGGGCGGTGGCTTCGAGGCGCGGGTAGACCTGGGCGGCGTGGTTTTGAAGATAGGAGACGGTGGCAATTCCGGCGGCCATGGCGAGCGGGTTTCCGCTGAGGGTTCCGGCTTGATAGACGGGGCCGAGGGGGGCGAGCAGGTCCATGAGGGCGCGCTTGCCGCCGAAGACGCCGATGGGCAGGCCGCCGCCGACGATTTTGCCGAGCGTGACCAGGTCCGCATCGAGGCAGTAGAGTTCGAGCGCTCCTCCAAGGGCCACGCGGAAGCCGGTCATCACCTCATCGACGATGAGCAGGGCGCCTTCGCGGAGGGTGAGCGCGCGAAGGGCGGAGAGGTAGCCGGGAGCGGGGGGAATGCAACCGGCGTTGCCGACGATGGGCTCGATAATGACGGCGGCGAAGACATCAGGGTGGGCGTCGAATGCGGCTTCGACGGCTGCGATGTCGTTGAAGGGCAGGGCGTGGGTGAGATGGGCGATCTCCTCCGGAACGCCGGCGGAGCCGGGAATGCCGAAGGTGGCCACGCCGGAGCCGGCCTTGACGAGCAGGCCGTCGGAATGGCCGTGATAGCAGCCCTCGAATTTGATGATCATCTTGCGGCCGGTGGCGGCGCGGGCCACGCGGATGGCAGACATGGTGGCCTCGGTGCCGGAGCTGACAAAGCGGAGTTTTTCAATAGCCGGATAGCAAGCGGTGATGCGCTCGGCCAGGTCGGCCTCGGCGGCGGTCGAGGCGCCAAAGCTAGCGGAGTTGCGGGCGGCGCGTTCGATGGCTTCGACGACCGGCTGGAAGGCGTGGCCGAGAATCATCGGGCCCCAGGAGCCGAAGTATTCGATGAATCGATTGCCGTCGGCGTCAGTGAGCCAGGCCCCGCGGGCAGACTCGATGAACGGGGGCGCGCCGCCCACCGCGCGGAAGGCACGCACGGGCGAGTTGACGCCGCCGGGGAAAAATCGCTCTGCGCGCTGCTGGAGGGCTTGGGATTTGACGCGGGATCGAATAGAGATTGGGGAGCTCATGTCGGAATTTAGTATAGAAGGCGCGGTTTGCTGATGCGCTGAATTGGTGGTGGGTCAGTTTGAAGGAACATTCCCTCGGGGGCTGAAGCCCAAATTCATCTTGCTTGGTTGATGTACGGGCTGAAGCCCGTACCCTTCACGCGGAAGCCCATACCCATCAAACTGACCCGCTCCTGCGAATTGAATCGGCGAGCGGCGGGGGAGCATCCCGTTGACTGTGAGCGAAATGGACGGGATCGGCGATCGGGTGCTGGTTGTCTTCGACGGCTACTGCGGGCTGTGCAACCGGTCGGTGCGGTGGTTTCTACGCCGCGACCGACGGGACCGGCTGCGGTTTGTGGCCTTCGAGTCGCCGCTGGTGGCGGGTCTGCTGGCGCGGCATGGGATCAGCGCGAGTGGGCCGGGATTGGGGCCGGGGCCGAGCAGCATCCTGGTGGTGCGCGATCCGGGTGGAGCGAAGGAGCAGTTGCTGGATCGTTCGACGGGGGTGCTGGCGATGATGGCGGAGTTGCCACGGCCATGGCCGGCTGTTGGGGCGGCGCTGGGATGGATTCCGCGGCCGCTTCGCGACCTGGGATACCGGCTGATTGCTCGCTGGCGCTACCGGATCTGGGGGCGCTATGAGAGCTGCCCGCTGCCGACGCCGGAAGAGCGGGGGCGGTTTCTATAGAGGCGAAGGCGATCGGCGGATGATGCTGGTAGAATCGACCTTTCCGGCATCCGCCGCTCGAAATCCCACCGCAGAAAGCTCATACCGTGCCTGACGAATCAAAATCTAAATCCATGACCTATGCCGATGCAGGCGTGGACATATCGAGCGGCGACCGCGCCAAAGAGCGCATCAAGTACCTGGCGCAGAAGACGTTCAACCGCAACGTGCTGGGCGGGATGGGCGGCTTTGGGGGGCTATTCCGGCTGGACATGCAGCGCTGGAAGAATCCGATCCTGGTTAGCTCGGCGGATGGGGTGGGGACCAAGCTGAAAGTGGCTTTTGAACTGGGGCTGCACCAGATGGTGGGTGCGGACCTGGTGAACCATTGCGTGAACGACATTGCGGTGCAGGGGGCGACGCCGCTGTTTTTTCTGGACTACCTGGCCAGCAGCAAGCTGGACCCGGAGGTGACGGAGAGCGTGGTGACCGGACTGGCCGAGGCCTGCAAGGCTAATGGGTGCGTGCTGATTGGCGGCGAGACGGCGCAGATGCCGGGCTTTTACACCGAAGGAGAGTACGACCTGGCGGGATTCATTGTGGGCGCGGTGGACAGGGACAAGCTGGTGACCGGCGCGGACATCAAGGCAGGGGACGTGCTGATCGGGCTGCCTTCAACCGGGCTGCACACGAATGGCTATTCGCTGGCGCGCAAACTGTTTTTTGAGGTGGGCGGGTACAAGCCGAACCAGTACGTGACGGCCATCAAGGAGAAGGCGGGAACGGCGCTGATGAGGACGCATCGCAGCTACCTGGCGGTGATTCAGAAGCTGGTGACGGCGGGGCTGACGGCGGGCATGGCGCACATTACCGGCGGGGGCATTACGGAAAACCTGCCGCGCATCCTGCCCAAGGGTACGGGCGCGCAGGTGGAACTGGGGTCCTGGCCGGTGCTGCCAATTTTTGATCATTTGCGGGCGCTGGGCCAGGTTTCAAACGAAGAGATGATGCGCACCTTCAACATGGGCGTGGGACTGATTGCGGTGGTGCCGGCGGATAAATTTGCGCGGGCGAAGAACCTGCTGAACAGGGCGGAAGAGAAGTTCCATGTGATTGGGCGCGTAGTGAAGGGCGAGCGCCGGGTGCAATACACGTGAACATTGGTCAGTGATCAGTGGTCAATGGTCAATGGTCAGTGAACAAACATGTGGGGCTTAAGCCCTTGAGGGAAGGCCGTGGAACTCGCATCGAAGGATTCGCCGGTCCGGCTGGGAATCCTGCTCTCGGGACGGGGCTCAAATTTTCGGGCGATTGCGGAGTCGATCCGCGCGGGACGGCTGAAGGGCGTGGAGATTGCTGTTGTGATCTCAAACGTCGTTGACGCTCCGGGGATCGAAAAGGCGCGGGAACTGGGGCTGCCGGTAAAAGTGTTTGTTTCGGCCGGGCTCAAGCGCAGGCATCATGACTTCAACGTGGCGGCCTGCCTGGCGCTGCACGAGGTGGACCTGGTTTGCCTGGCTGGGTATATGCGACTGCTCTCGCCGGAGTTTGTGGCGGCGTTTCCCAACCGCATCCTCAATATTCATCCATCTCTGCTGCCGGCTTTCCCCGGACTCGATGCGCAGCAGCAGGCGTTCGAATACGGCGTGAAGATGGCGGGGTGCACGGTGCATTTTGTGGATGAGCACCTGGACCATGGGGTGATTGTGCTACAGCGTGCGATTCCGGTGCACGAGACGGACGATGCGCGCTCGCTGGCGAAGCGAATACTGGCTGAGGAGCATGTGGTCTACAGCGAGGCGATTGCTCGCGTGGCGAGTGGGGAGTATGAGATTCGCGGGCGGCGGTTTGTGAAGCGCGATTCGTAGGTCTCGGTGCGGGAAGCCGAAGCGCCGGCGATCCTTTGCGCGGATTCCGCTGTCAAGCGGACGATCGCTGCTGATTTGTAGAACTTATTGATTACAGGCTTATTATTGGATTTCTCTGTTTTCCGAAAACATATTCTGACTTGCCTATCCTTGAAAGATAGCCAGACAACAGACGGAGATGCCGCGCCCGGCGAATGAGTTCGCGCTCCCTTGAGCGGAGGGCGCCGGGGCGCGGGACCGTCGCAAACTGCCTGGCATCGGCTCTCCGCGGTGAGCCCGGATCCGCAACCACGGCGGGGTTCGCCGGCGGTGGGTTGAGCCTGCTTGCCAGCCGCCAAATTTTCAAGTCAACCGTGGCGGCTGCGGCCGCCTTCTGCTCTTGGAAGGAGCTTTTCGCATGAATCCGATCTCAAATATTTGGAACCATCCCAAAACGTCGGCCGCCGGCGTGCTGATTGCGGTAGTGACGATGGCCGGCGTCTTTTCGCGACAAGGCGTGACGCTGGGCGCGGCCGGCAGCGGCACGGTGATCACGCTGGTGAGCGCGCTGGCGACTGCGCTATTGGGGTTGCTNNTTGTGGGCGGCTGCTCGGGCACGACGGTCGCGCAGGACATTGTGAATTGGACGCCGGCTCTAGAGAGCGCCGTGGCTACGCTCGACTCGACCGCGGCTCTGCTTGCGCCGGGGGATGCGCCGATTTTTACAGCCGCGACGATCGGGTTCGACGCTGCTTCCAATGTGCTGGTGGGGCAGGCCAATGCGTATCTGGCCAACCCCACGGCGAGCGTGCTGGCGCAACTGCAAACGCAGGTGGTGACGTTTCAGCAGCAGGTGAGCACTGCGCTGCTGCAAGCGGCAAAGATTGTGAACCCGTCGAGCCAGGTGCATGCACTGGCAGCGATCCAGGGAGTGGCCACGATTGTGAGCGCGATTCTGGCGCTGGTGCAATCGATTTCTTCGAAGACTGCGATAGCGCAGATGGCTGCCGATTCTACGGTGAAGCTGGCTGCGGTCGAGCCCTATCTGGATGAAGGCAGGGCGGCTGAGATTGTGGCCGCACATTATGGCGAGCCGGTTGCCGGGGCGCGGATGCAGGTGAGGCGGGCGGAGTGGAACGCGGTGCAGGCGGGGTTCTAGGCGTCTTCGGCCGCTTGACCTCGCGGTTTTTGTGGAATCTCATCGGATCCCAGGTCTCAGAAGCGAGACCTGGGGCACCCATTTTCGTGGCGCGTCAGAAATGAGTCACCCGGCTATTGTGCTTGGGCGCTGGCTTCAAGGGCGGCGATGTCGAACTTCTTCATCTGCATCATGGCGCGCATGGCGTTGGGGTGTTTGAGCAGCTCCTTTATGTTGGCGGGGACGATTTGCCAGCAGAGGCCGAACTTGTCTTTGAGCCAGCCGCAGCCGAGTTCCCTGCCGCCATCGCCCAGCTTTGCCCAGTAGCCGTCGATCTCTGCCTGCGTTTCACAGCGCACGGTGAAAGAGAAGGCTTCAGTGAGCTGATGGACTGGGCCGCCGTTGAGGAAGGTGACCTGCTGGCCGTCGAGGACAAGATCCATGGCCAGCAGAGAACCGACCGGACCGGGGCCGGCCTCAGTGACGCGCAGTTCGCTGAGCTTTTTGCTGTTGGGAAAAACGGAGATGTAGAAGGCGGCGGCGTCTTCCGCATTGCCGTTGAACCAGAGGAATGGGGTGATCTTGTTCATGGACGGCTCCGGTGAGAGTTCTCGTGGCTAGGTGTTCTGATCGTGCGCTTCGCCCAGGATCAGTTTCAGGGTGATCTGTTTGCGGCCGCGATAGATGGTGATGCTGATGGTGTCGCCGGCCTGGTGTTTGTTCATGAGGGCGCTGATGTCTTCGGGGTCGGCGACCTGCTGGCCGTCGATGCCGACGATGAGGTCGCCGCCGAGCATGATGGGGGTGTTGCCCACGTAGGCCTGCTCGTTGCCGCCGCGCAGGCCGGCACGCTCGGCGGCGCCTCCGGGAATCACCTTTTGGATGAGGACGCCTTGCTCGGCGGCGAGACCCATCTGGGAGGCGAGATCGGGGCCGATGGCGAAGGAGACGATGCCGAGGGAGGGCCGCTTGACGCGCCCGTAGCGGGTGAGGTCGGCCAGGACGGCCTTGGCGGTGTTGATGGGAATGGCAAAGCCGATGCCTGAACTTTGATTGGCGCCGTTCGAGGCGATCATGGTGTTGATGCCGATGACTTCGCCGCGGGAGTTGAGCAATGGTCCGCCGGAGTTGCCGGGATTGATGGCGGCATCGGTCTGGATGGCGTCTTCAATGGGCGCGCCGTCGGCATTCTGAATGGAGCG
>PMOF01000108.1 GCA_003162495.1 Acidobacteriaceae bacterium | reverse complement strand
CTGGCCGCGAATGGACCCATCCTGACGCCGGACGTGGATGCGATGGTAGTGACGCCCATCTGTCCGCATTTGCTGACGCTGCGGCCGATTGTGGTGCGCGGCGACGCGGCGCTGACGGTGCGGGTGGAGGGGATTCCGAACCAGGCGCTGCTGACTCTGGATGGCCAGCTGGCTGTCGAGTTGCTGCGCGGCGACGAGGTGCGCTGCGCGCGATCGCGTTACACAGTGAAGCTGGTGAGGATGCACGAGAGCAGTTTTTTTGAGGCGCTGCGTACCAAGCTGAGCTGGGGCGAACGCTAACCACCTGCGGTGCGACGGACTTTCTACTTAATTGAATGGGAAGAGGCACCGCTCGCTTAGGAGCCTCGTTGAAGAAGCATTGGAAGCCCCAACTTCTGAGCCTCAGGGGCTGAAGCCCCGCTCATTTCTCTAGGCTTATGTACGGGCTGAAGCCCGTACCCTTCATCCAACGAGTGTTTTTCCAACAAGCCTCTCGCGGCGAAAGCGCCCCGGCTATTGGGTGAGTTCCCCTAACAGCACCTTTGCTTTTGCGGCCAGAGTGCTGGCGCCATCCACGTCGCCAGTGACCAGCGCCTCCCTGGCTTGCTTCAAAAATTCCCTGATCTGCGCTGCTGTTTTCTGTTCCTGGTCGTTGAGGGTGCGGGTGATGCCATTGATGCCGCGCTCCGTTGCGGCGATCGAGTCCGAGGCCTGCTGCCGCTTATCGTTGGGATCGCCCGAAGAAAGTGTGCCGATGGCGGGCACACTGGAGGTTTCGCTGGCAGCCTGGTCGGGCGGCTGCGGAGCGGGCTTCTTGTGCCTGGCCGGCGGTTTGGGCTTCGGCTGGGTCTCAGTGGTTGTGTCGGGCGCGGGCGGGGGCGTGGGAACCGTGATCACGGGAGGAGGCAGATCCGTGGCAGGAGCAGGCTGGGGCGGTGGAGTGTCCACGATCGGCGGCGCCAGAGGCTGAGGCTGGGGAGCCGTCTTGTGGGCACACCCTGCCAATAAGAACAGCGTCAGGCTCGCAACGATCCTGGCAGGAAACTTCATCCCGCAAATCCTTTCTCGATTTCTGCGTCTGCCGGCAGCAGATGCCGCCGTCCCCAGTCCGTGGCGGCGAGCGGAATTCGAAGCTGGAACTCCGAGCCACGGCCTACCTTTGATTGTACTTCCACGCTGCCATGGTGCAACTGGAGAATTCGGTATGTCATGGCAAGACCGATGCCGCTTCCGCCGCTCTTGGTGGTGAAATAAAGGTCGAATATTTTCTCCCGGATGTCTTCAGGAATGCCGGTTCCCTGATCGGATATGCGGAGCACGGCGAACTTGCGGTCCTCTTCGAGGACGACCTCGAGAGCGCCCCCGTCCGGCATGGACTGGGCTCCGTTCTGGATCACGTTGAGGACGGCTTGCTTGAACAGGTCAGCATCGCAGTTGACCACCACCGCCCTTGGCGGCATTTGGCTGACCAGAAATACGTTACGCGTGGAAAGCTCTTCCGCGGCCAGGGCCAGCACGTCACCAATGACGGAGCGCAGGTCCTGTTCGCGGAGTCGAAGGTCGACAGGCCGGGAGAAATCAACCAGCATTTGCACCACGCGGTCGAGGCGGTGAATCTCGGCGTCGATCACCTCCAAATGGCGGACAGCCGGGGCGCTCGCGTTCCCCAGCTTGGTTTTGAGCAGCTCAAGATGCACGACAATTGCGTTGATGGGATTCTTGACTTCGTGGCCCACGCCGGAGGTAAGCCGGCCGATGGCCGCCATGCGCCGCGAGAGCTCGAGATCCGACTCGATCTCTTCAGCCGACTCAAGATCGTGCAACGTAACCAGAGCGCCCAGTCCCTGGTGCGTTTCGTCGTCGTGGATGAAGTCCACCGACGCCTGAATTCGTCTGCCGGTTTCGGTGAGCACTTCTTCCTGAACCAGGGTGACGCCGGCATCGAAGGCCTCGCGCAAGGTGCGGCCAAGCACCGTGCTGCGATCGAAAATCTCCCGCGCGTGCAGGCCCATGATGCTGTCCTTTTCGATGGATAAAAACCGCCGCGCCGATTCAGAAACCAGGACCGCGCGCCCGTCCCCGGTCAAGAGGATGATTCCGTCCTGAAGGTTGCCGAGAATCTGATCGAGATTCTCCTTCAAGGCGGAGAAGACTTCTTCCACATTGCGCATGCGTTGGCCAATCATCTCAATTTTGTTGGAAACGCGGACCGCCATATCCTGCCTGGGAGTCTTGTCCCCTTCGACTGCCGCTTCGCTGGCCGCAGTCCAGTAGTCGAGCTGCAGGCTGATCTCTTCCATAGGACGCAGGGCCCGGTCGCCGAGCAGGAAGGCCGTGACCAGCGCGGTGAGCAGCGCAAAGCCCATCAGCGTGAGNNGGACGGAGGCAAAAGGCTCGCCGTTACGGTTCAGCGGCACCACCACATCAAAGACTTTCGGTGGACCGAAGACCTCAGTCATCAACCGGATGGGATTGGCCTGGAGAAGTTCGTTCAAGTTGGCGCGGACGGGCAGTGGTTTGTCTTCGTTGGCTGGATTGGTACTGAGCAGGGTGCTGGACTGGCTGTCGCCGATGTTGATGTCGTAGACGGTGGCCGAGTAGCGGTTGACCGAATCGACCACAGCCCGGAGAGCCGCATTGTCACGAACGGCGGCGGTGGCCAGCTCACGCAGCTGGGCCGGATTGTTGGGATCGACTTTGCGATCCTTGAGGCCGGTCTCAAGGGCGTTGCGCAGGGCGAAGTCAATCTGGTCGGCCACCATCTGGTTGGTGTCATAGGATTGCCGGACGGCCGAGTGCAGGAGCTGGCTGACATAGACCAGCGAAAGCAACCCGGAGATGAAGAACACCAGGGTGGTGATGGCCAGAACGAGTTTGGTCTTCAGGCGCATGGCTCAGAGCGTTTCCCAAACGATCCTGCGAACACGGAAGATAATCCATGGTTGGCTTTTTCAGGAAAAAAAGCAATTGAACCGGCTTCTGGGTAGTGTCCTAATTTGGATTGGGGCGCTCGTAGCCCTAGTCTGCGTGTGCGCCGTACCCTCGATAGAAAATCGCTATCAGTTGTGCCGGAAACACCTTGACGGCAGGCTGGAAGATTCCGTTTATAGGGCCGCCTTGGGGCTGAATCCTTGCAACGCCAAACGTGGACCTAGTCTGGTAATGATGTCCGGGATCTATTGTAGATTCATAATCAAAGCAAACGATGATCTCAAACGAAATCCCGCCTTGGTCTTTAAAATCCCCGCTCTCAAGGGCTTGGGTGATGTATCTGGACTGAATGGTGATCGGATATTGGGAAATGTAGGGCTGGCCAGGGAATAGCAATGTACCCAAATCCATTCCCGGCGGCTGGGGTGTCTTAAGAATCTCTATGACCCGCGCAGTAACCTCACTCATTTGAGTCACACCGGAAATCGCATAATCAACCCAAGGGCGAACGTATTTAGCAATGGAATTTCCCACGTTTCTGACGCTGAGATTAAGCATCAGGATAGCTTCCCCATCGCCGTTGAAAACGAGATCGGATGCTGGGGTTACAGATTCAATAGCAATCCACGGCCTGTGGGTCAAATCGAGTTGGAGTTGCGTAAGCTCTGTTTGCCTTTCAGCTTGCGCGGCCAAAGTTTTGGTGTGCGCTCCCGTCTCTTTGGCGTCCTCCGCCTGCCCCTGCAAGGTATTGGCTTGCCTTTTAATTTCGTCTCGGGTCTGTCGCAGCAACCGCACTTGGAGAGCGCCTACTATTACCAGCAGGAAAGCAAAGGCCCACGGTCCCCAGTCATACAGCCTTTTCATCCAGCCCTTGTAGTCACTCGCGACAGAGACTACTGGGAGCGATGCAACGGCTACCTGTTGGCATTCATCCTTCTTTGCTTGGTCTGCCTGATCTGGTTGATTGGCGAGGGACTCTTTCTCGCGATAGATCAGCGAAAGAGATGGGCATGGGTCGTGGTCTTGGGCGGCCTCTTGCTTGCCGTTATCGGCTGTCTGAGCGGAGGATTTCGCGCTCTTCCCTGGGACTGGCGCGAAAGCTGGCGCGAAGATAAGGACCGTGTCAATCGTCGTCAGTACGAACAGCGTCCCCATGAATTTCAGCAACATAGGAGAAATTGTACAACAAAAACTCTTGACGGGGTGTAGTTTCTGTCTTACAGTAATTATCAGAGGTTGGATATGGCGAACGTTCTCAATACCGACACAGTTTATGCGTGGCCGCTTGACACGGGAGATTCTGAGAAGCCATTCCGTGCCGTCACTGTCCTTCGTATTCACCCGGCTCTATCACCCCTTGCGGCGGTAAGGGCCTTCATCGTTCAGGAGTTCAAAGCCAATGCCAACCCAGCCAAAGCCTAAGAAAGTCGGACGCCCGATGCTTCCCAAGGGAGAAGCTAAAGGCAAGATCGTTGCCATGCGCTTCAACGCAGATGATTTAAAGCGCGTTGATATAGCTGCCAAAGTAGCCAAACAGACGGTGTCTGAATGGATACGGGCCGCCGTAAGCACCGCGCTACTCCATACCCTCGCTGAGTCGAATCAGTCAAATGGTTCCCGCAGCAACATTAGTCGCACCATTCGCCGCGAACTGCGCGACCATCTAGACCACAGAGGCGGCCTGCGGGGTGAGGGATGAAATTCAAATTAGGACACCACCGGCTTCTGCGGGGACCGATTCCGAATCTGTTCAGTTCTGAGTTTCTTTACCGGCGCGCGCGTACTCCTTGAGCTTGTTATGGAGGGTTTTGAGGCTCACGCCCAGTATTTCAGCCGCGCGCGTTTTGTTTTGCCCGGTGGACTCGAGAGTGCGCAGAATCAGCAGCCGCTCGGCTTCGTCGACGGTCGACCCCACGCGGATAGGCACCACATTGGCATCGAAGGCTGCCGCGGGAGCCGCCGCGGCCTTGCCGAAGCCCAGAGGCAGGTGGCTCGAGTCCAGCGGAGCGCCCACCGGGCAAAGGATCACCGCCCGCTCGATGGTGTTGCGCAATTCGCGCGCGTTTCCGGGCCAGTCGTAGGCAATCAAACGCTCGAGCATCGAATTGGAGACGCCCGACACGTTGCGGCCGTGTTTCAGGTTCATCTCGCCCAGCATGGCTTCGACCATCGCCGGAACGTCTTCAAGATGTTCGCGCAGCGGCGGCATGGAGATGTTGAAGACGCTGAGGCGGTAAAAGAGATCGGGGCGCAGGTGACCCTCTGCGACCGCTTCTCCGGCGTCGCGATTGGTAGCGGCGAGTACGCGCACGTCTGCATCCTGTTCGGTGCGCGCCCCCAGGCGGCGGAACTTGCGCTCCTCCAGCACGCGCAGCAACTTGGCCTGAGTGGCCACCGGCATCTCGCCCAATTCGTCAAGCAACAGCGTGCCTCCGGAGGCCAGTTCGAAGCATCCGGCACGCCGCTCAACGGCGCCGGTGAAGGCTCCTTTTTCGTGGCCGAAGATCTCGCTTTCGATAAGCGTTTCAGGAATGGCGGCGCAGTTGACGGCGACGAAAGGCCGCGACTTGCGCGGGCTGAGCTCATGCAGCGTGCGCGCCACGAGTTCCTTGCCGGTGCCGCTTTCGCCGGTGATGAGCACCGAGACGTTGGAGGGGGCAATCTGTTCGATCAGGCTGAAAATTTCTCGCATGGAACGGGAGCTGCCCACCATGGATCCGAGGACGCCGGTCTCGCGAAGACGCCGGCGGGCCACGTCCAGCTCAATCTGCGTGTTGCGCTGGCGGTTGGCGTTGGCCAGGATGGTGCGCAGCCGGGTCGCATCGACAGGCTTTTGAAGAAAGTCGTAGGCGCCCATTTTCATGGCTTCCACGGCAAGTTCGATGGAACCCATGGCGGTAAGCACCACCACGGCCAGATTGGCATTCAATCCCGAACCTTCCTCAGCCAGCCGGTTGAGCAGGCCAATTCCGTCCAGCCGCGGCATTTTCAGGTCGGTGACGACAATATGCGGATTCCAGGCGAGCGCTTTCTCCCAGCCCTCGATGCCGTCGCGCGCGGTCTCGGTGCGGTATCCCCATCCGGAGATCAGTTCCGCAAGACCCATCAACGCGTGGGGTTCGTCTTCGACAATCAGGACCTTGGCGTCGTTTTGCATAGAGGCTGCCCGCTCACTTCGCAACATACCTTTCTACCACGCAGGCGCAGTCAGTTAGCCCGCTTTCTCCGTCAGCTCCGCCCATCGCGCGTAGAGGGCGTCGTTCTCGTGCTGCGCTGCATCGAGTTCGATGAGAGCCTGCTGCAGAGCCGTGGCGTCAATGGCGACGTCAGGGTGTTCGACCCGGTCGCGAGCGGCGGCCAGGCGCGCATCGGACACTTCCACGCTTTGCTCGATGGCGGCAAACTCGCGCGCCTCGAGGTAGGAGAGCTTCTTTTTGGCGGAGTTAGCGGTGTTAGCGGAGTTGGCGGAGTTAGCCCTCGGTTCCGTCTTGCTTTGCGCTTCCGTCTCCTGTTCGTCGAGCCAGTCTTCCCATTGCGCGAAGTCGGCAAATTGCCCGGTATGGCCGCGGCCATCGAGTCCCAGCACTGTGGAGGAGACGCGGTTGAGCAGATATCGATCGTGCGTGACCAGCACCAGCGCGCCGGGAAAGTCGAGCAGATTTTCTTCCAGGATTTCGAGCGTGGGAATGTCGAGGTCGTTGGTGGGCTCGTCAAGCAGCAACACATCGGCTGGTTCCAGCATCAGCCTGGCGATGAGCACGCGCGCCCTTTCGCCGCCGGAGAGATTGCGAACCGGCTGATTGAGTTGCTCGCCGGTGAACAGGAAGCGCGCCGCCCAACTGGCCACATGCACGGTGCGTCCCTGATGAATGACGCCATCTCCCTCTGGCGCCAGGGCGCGGCGGAGGGTGAGGTTCTCGTCCAGTTCGCGCATCTGGCTGAAGTAGACCATGCGCAACGTTTCGGCACGGCGGATGGTGCCGGCCGCAGGCTCAATCTCGCCGCGCAGAAGGCGCAGCAGAGTGGTTTTGCCGCTGCCGTTCGGCCCCACCAGGCCGACTTTCATGCCCGCGGTGAGGATGAAGTTGAGGCCGCTAAAGAGGAGGCGCTGGCTCTTTTCCGATTTCGGGTTGGGTTGATGCGGCAGGGCTGCGTCCGGAACTTCGCAGGCAACGTTGTCGAATTCGACCAGACGCTTGGTCTTGCGCTGGCTGGCGTCGAAATCGATGCCGGCCGTGTTGACGGTGGTGCGCGAGTCCATTGCCGCCAGTTGGCCGATCATGGCGTTGGCGGTGTCGATGCGCGCCTTCGACTTGGTGGTGCGCGCCTTGGGGCCGCGGCGAAGCCATTCAATCTCCGTCTTGACGCGGTTGCGCAGACTGTCCTGCTGGCGGCTTTGCGATTCCAGATAGGCTTGCTTCTCTTCGAGAAAGCGACTGAAGTTGCCTTTGACGCGGAGCAGGCCGTCGGCAAAGATGCGATTCAGCTCGATGATCTGGCTGGAGGTGGCTTCGAGGAAATAGCGATCGTGGCTGACGGTCACGGCGGCGAAGTTGGATACGCGCAACAACTCTTCGAGCCACTCAATGCCGGACAGGTCGAGGTGGTTGGTGGGCTCATCGAGCAGCATCACTTCGGGTTCGATGACCATGGCTTCG
>PMOF01000071.1 GCA_003162495.1 Acidobacteriaceae bacterium | reverse complement strand
ACGCGGATCAAGCCGGGCCTCAACGTGGGCATCGGCTCCGACGATACGCTGTTTGCCAAGGTCACCGGCCGGGTGAAGTTTGTCGACCGGGGCAACCGCGGGCGGTTCGCTTCGATTGAGCCGGTTGCGGCCGAGTAAGAGCAGCGCGCGCAAAAGTTCAAGAAAAGGGCCACAGCGATCGCTGTGGCCCTTTTCTTGTGCCGCTGCGCTGGTTAAAGGGGGATTGCATCAAGTAGCAAAAAGGCCGGACCCATTGGGTCCGGCCTTTTTGCTATCTATCTTTTCGGAATCGGCGGGTACACCTTTAGACTTCGGATTCTTTTTCCCTCAGGCTGCGGGTCAGCACCTTCTCGACGACGCGCTCGACATCGGTGAGGAAGAAGCTGTTGGCAGGCTGTTGCACAGCAATTTTGGTTCCGGTGTGGCCGAGGGCGGAGGCAATCTCGTTCCATCGGTAGATGGTCGAGTTGACAGCCATGACCACAGGCTTGCTGGCCGGCACGGGCAGAGCGCAATAGGCTACCCAGGTTCCCAGCGCCACCAGAATCATAGATTCATATACAAACTGCGCGGGAGCGGTAAACGAAGGGTTGTGGGATGTAACCGCAGCGAAGAGGAAATCGTTGGAAGACATCAGACCAAAGCCCAGGGCGATTCCGAACGACATATCCCGGACCGGGAGCCGCAACGCATTCATGCTCAGGCAAAGGAAGGCGAGCAAACAGAGTTCCAGAATGCTGACCGAACGCATAAGCCCGCAGGCGATGTCTGGAATGATGAGCATGCCGCGATGCGAAAATGAGAGGGTCGAGAGGCTCACGATCGCTGAGGCCAATGCAGCCCAGCGAAAGACCACGGTTCCGAATTTCATGAGACCGGTGAACGAGGTCAGCGCGGAGCGGAAAACCTCGACGCACACAAAAAACAGCAACACGGCGCTGGCAATGTAGACGGCCCAGAAAAGGAAGAAGTAAGAGATGAGCCACAGTTGCGAGGCGACCAACACGTGGCCGAAAAGCAGGAAGAGAAGCACGGGCGTCGATGCAACGCGTAACGCCAGGTAGCCGCCCATCGCCGGGAAACGCCGGTGTAGGTTCTTTTTCCAGAAGAGGAATCCGAGCACGGCCCAGAGAAGGAATTCCACCACGCTCATTGCGGACATTGCGGTATTTGTGGACATAGAGACCCTTCGCTATTCTGAGAACCCACTTAGAATAGCGCCCAATGTCCCAAATGCTCAACAACAAAAGTCAAATTGGTTGTAGCACTTTTAGGGGATTACTTTGGTTTCTATTTGACGCTCGCCGAGCAATTAGGCAGACCGGGGGCGCAAAGCGGCACCGGCAGGCTGGCAGTCGCGGACTGATGGCTTGCAACGATGTGCGTTGAGGAGGACGAGTAGGTGGCGCCTGCTGCACCGGCGAAGACGATTGAGAGAGCCAAGATACGGATTGCAAGTTTCATGATGTTTTACCTTTCTGGAATTCAGTTGCGGGGAGATAACGTACTCCCCTAACACCAAAATGGTAGAGCAAAATTGTCCGCAAGTCCATCTTTTTAAAAGAAAATCTCTCTCGGTAACCAACACGGTTACTGTCGTCATCTACATAATTGGTAACAAACCGATTGGCGAGCGGATTTGCGGGGAGGCCTTTCCACGCTGTCAAAGCCCTCCGCCCATGCTAAAATGGATATAGGGAAATTCGCGTAAAGGCCCTGTCTTTCAAGCGGTTAGTCCAGAAATTTCCACAGGGAAAAGCAGGCCGAGAGTAGCCCTGCACGTAGCCTGAAGCGAAGACCCTACGAAGGAGCCTATGGCCACTGAAGCAATACAAAATCTCCCTGTCCACGGCGATAACGACAGCTACACGGGCGAAAATATACGGATACTGGAAGGCCTGGAGGCGGTGCGCCTGCGTCCGGCCATGTATATAGGCTCAACTGGTGAGATGGGACTCCACCATTTGGTATATGAAGTGGTCGACAACTCGGTGGACGAGGCTCTGGCGGGCTACGCAAAGAAGATCGATGTCGTGATCCACGTGGACAATTCGATCACCGTGGTCGATGACGGCCGCGGCATTCCGGTAGACATGATGCCCTTGCCCAATGGCCAGATGATGCCGGCGGTGCAGGTGGTGCTGACCAAGCTGCACGCCGGCGGCAAGTTTGACGCCTCGACCTACAAGGTCTCCGGCGGTCTGCACGGCGTGGGCGTGAGTTGCGTGAATGCCCTGTCGCAGGAGTTCAACGTGGAGATCTGGCGCGACGGCCACACCTGGGAGATGGACTTCAGTTGCGGCGACCCGGTCAGCGAGCTGCGCCAGGCGGGAACGAGCAAGCGGCGCGGCACCAAAGTCCACTTTTTGCCGGACAGGAGCATCTTTAAAGTCACAGAGTTCAATTACGACACGCTGGCCCAGCGGCTGCGCGAGATGGCCTTCCTGAACAAGGGGCTGGAAATCACGCTAACCGACGAGCGGACCGCGGACCCCAAGACCGGCGACGCGCGGCGCGCCGAGTTCAAATACGCAGGCGGCATCGCCGAGTTTGTGAAGCATTTGAACCGCGGCAAGCAGGTGCTGCATGAGAAGCCGATTGTGATGGAGGCTCCGCGCGACGGAGTCGAGATCGAGATCGCGCTGCAGTATAACGACAGCTACTCGGAAACGGTGTTCAGTTTCGCCAACAACATCAATACGGTGGACGGCGGCACGCACCTGTCCGGCTTTCGCACCGCGCTGACGCGCACCATCAACGCCATCGGGCAGCAACTGGGTCTCTTCAAAGACATGAAAGAGAACCTGAGCGGCGACGACGTGCGCGAGGGCCTGGTAGCGGTGATCAGCGTCAAGCTGTCGCAGCCGCAGTTCGAGGGGCAGACCAAAGGCAAGCTGAACTCCGACATTGCCGGCACTGTGCAGGCGTTTGTCAATGAGCGGCTGGGCATGTTTCTGGAGCAGAATCCGCCCATTGCCCGGCGCATTATCAACAAGGCCGTTGAGGCGGCGCGCGCCCGCGAGGCAGCCCGCAAGGCTCGCGACCTGACGCGGCGCAAGGGCGCGCTGGATGGCGGCGGCTTGCCGGGCAAGCTGGCTGACTGCAGCGAGCGCAATCCGGACCGCTGCGAACTCTACCTGGTCGAAGGCGAGAGCGCAGGCGGCACGGCCAAGCAGGGCCGCGACCGGCGTTTCCAGGCTATTTTGCCGCTCAAGGGCAAGATCCTCAATGTGGAGAAAGCGCGCTACGACAAGATGTTGGGCCACGAAGAAATCCGCGCCATGATTACGGCGCTGGGATGCGGCATTGGCAAGGACGACTTTGACGCGACGAAAATCCGCTACGGCAAAATCATTCTCATGACGGACGCCGACGTGGACGGTTCGCACATTCGTACGCTGCTGCTCACTTTCTTTTTCCGCCACATGACGGAACTGATCAAGCGCGACAACATCTACATTGCGCAGCCGCCGTTGTTCAAGATCAAGAAGGGCCGCTTCGAGCAGTACATCAAGGACGAGCGGGAGTTTGACCGAGTGATGGTCAACCGCGCATCCGAGGGCATGGTTGTGCGCCACGGTGAAGCTGCGAGCCGCATCGATGGCGCCGCGCTGATCCGCTTCATGGGCACGCTCAACGAGTACCTGGGCTTTGTCGAGCGCGTCGACAAGCGCATTCGCAACGAGAAGCTCACCGAGTTGGTGGCCCGTGCCGAACTCATCCACCGCGCGGATTTTGCTTCTAAATCCGAGAGCGTGGTTCCACCCAAGCTGGCGAGGCTGCATCAGGATCTGAAAGAAGCGGCCGACGAATTCCAGCTCAAGGTAAACAAGCCGGTAGAGGACGAGGAACATCACACCTGGTCAGTCTGCTTTGTCGATTCGCAGGGCGCGACGCGCTGCATCGACTGGGCCCTGGCCTCGAGCCCGGAGTTCAAGCAGATGATGGCAAAATACATGCTCATCAAAGAATTCCTCGAGCCCCCATTCCTGATTGAGTTCGCTGCCAAGACCGCAGCTTCTGAAGCGAGTGCGGAGGATGCGGCTGAGTCCGAGGGAGCGGAGGCCGACGCCGCGGAAGTGCAGACGGAAGCCAAACAAACGCGCCGTAACGCCCGTATCCTGCGCGAGCCGGTGGAGAAGCAGAGCGCCCGCGAGCTCTACACTTACATCGTCGAACAGGGTAAGAAAGAATATTCGGTTCAACGCTACAAGGGGCTGGGCGAGATGACCTCGACGCAGCTCTGGGAGACGACCATGGACCCCGAGCGGCGGACGCTGCTGCAGGTGAAGCTCGAAGACCTGGCCGAAACCGATCTCATTTTTACCACGCTGATGGGTGAGGANNGCGCGGCGGAAGTTCATCGAGGATAACGCGCTGGACGTGAAGAACCTCGACATCTGATCGGTGTCGTGCCCATTCTCCTCTTGCGTGCCTGATTGTTGCAGGCTCGAGCATTTTGGTTGCTCGAAATCGCTGCGCGCGGCGGCATCTCGCTTCACTGTCGGTGCATCATAACGCAGAGAGGGGTGTTCAATGCTTCGATTTGCTCTGTGCGTTTGTGGGATTTTGGCCGCTGTCGCAGCGTGGGCCGTTCTGGCCGATCAGAAAAATGCAAGGCGCCTTATACCAGTGAAGAAGGCCGCTGCCATGCTGCAGGAAGCGTGGGCAGATCACCACACACGCGCTTGATATACAATTCCTTTCTTAATTCTCTACCTCTCAATACGTTCCGGCGGATTTTACTTGCAGAGCCTATTTCTTGTTACCCCGCTGCCCCCAACATTGGGGCCGCACAACCATGAACATTGACAACCAAGAACAATAATGAGGAAAGCTCGCATGAAAGCGGCATTACTGTACGCGTATGGCGGTCCCGAACAATTACGGTACGAAGAAACCGAACGGCCTGAATACAACGACGACGAAGTGCTGGTGCAAGTGAAAGCCACAAGCATCAACCCCATCGATTTCAAAATACGCAGCGGAGCCGCGAAATCCCGCATTCAGATCGAATTTCCAGCTATTCTGGGCCGCGACCTTGCCGGCGAAGTCGTGGAGGCGGGCAAGAGCGTAACGGGTTTCGCAAAGGGAATGCGCGTGATGGCGCTGACCAATCGCACCTATGCCGAATACACGGCGGTGAAAGCTGAAGTGCTCGCGCAGATTCCCGATGCGTTGTCGTTTGAGCAGGCAGCAGCGCTTCCACTGGTCACTCTCACGGGCGCCCAGTTGATTGAGCGCGCGGTGAAGCCGACGAAAGGCCAGACAGTGCTGGTCACCGG
>PMOF01000102.1 GCA_003162495.1 Acidobacteriaceae bacterium | reverse complement strand
TGGTGGGTTATGGCGCCATTGGCAAAGAGATCGAACGCATGCTTGCGCCGTTTGATGTGGAGATGCTGCGTTTGGCCCGCACCGCCCGCACCGATCCTCCCGTTCATGCCGTCGGCGATCTGGACAGTCTTCTTCCTCAAGCCCAAATCGTCGTGCTGATCCTGCCTTCTACTGCGGAGACGCGCTGGCTCATCGGCAGCCGGCAGCTAGCTTTGATGAAACAAGGCACTCTGCTCGTCAATGCCGCGCGCGGTCCGGTTGTGGACACAAACGCGTTGGTAGACGCGCTTAATGCGGGTCATATACGCGCCGCGCTCGATGTTACCGATCCCGAGCCGCTGCCCGATGGACACCCTCTGTGGAGCTGCCCCAACTTGCTGATTACGCCCCACGTCGGCGGATCGAGCCCGCAATTTGCGCCCCGCGCGGTCCGCACGGCCGCTGCTGAGTTGCGCCGCTACATCGCCGGCGAACCGCTCAAGAATGTAGTCCAGGCCGCGGTCTAACTCACTTCACTGGGTTGTGGGCTCGCTGCAGGCCCCTGTGAAAACGCGCGCCGCCAATCCAACAAGCCCATCACCGCCAATATCACCAGCAGCAGGTACAGCACAGCCGTGAGCCTCAAGTCCTTGTAAAGATATTCGCCGATATAAATCAGATCAACCACAATCCACAGCCACCAGTTTGCGGTGTGTTTGCGCGCCTGCCACCAACTCGCTACTAAGCTGTAACTGGTCAGAGCCGCATCCAGGTGGGGCAGTGCCGCGCCGATGCGCACCATTAACCATCCCAGCAGCACCGCGCCTGCCGCGCCCGCCGCCAGGCCCATCAGCCATCCGCGCATCCCCAGCGGAACCACGCGCACCTCGCCCTCCTCGCGCACTCCGCGCCACCAGTGCCACCAGCCATATAAGGTGAAAGCCACAAAGAAAATCTGCAACAGCGCATCGGAGAACAATCGCGCGCGATAAAAAACCACGAGATAGAGCACGTCTGCCGCCAGGACCACGGGCCAGCAGATGAGCATCCGGCGCGTCGTGAGCCAGATGCCCACCATGGTGGTCAAAAAGCCCGCGCTCTCCAGCCAGTTCACCGCAAAGTAGTGCGCAATCGCAACCCAGTTCATCATTGCTGAACTCCGTCGATGCGCCGCTCACGCATTTCTGCCCATCGCCGCAACCGATCCAGCAGTTTCTCCCCCTGAGCGCAGTGGAACCAGCGCGCATGACCCACCAGCCAGCCCTCTTCGGCCATTTGCGCCTTCTCTTCCGAGCGCAGAACATTCAGAAAGTAGTCCGTCTCGCTCAGCGCAAACTCCGCGTGGCACAGCGCCGTCATCGGCGCCAGCGCAGCGGCCTCTTCCGTTGAGAGGGTCCGCACCGATTCATAGCTCTCAAGCAGCGCCTCAAGATGGTCCAAATGCACGGGCACATTATCCTGATGCGCCGGATCCTCCACGAGCACAAGCCATTCAACGATGTTTCGCTCGATAGCATGCGCCAGGTCATGCACCGCATTCGTACGGTCGGTCAAGCCAAAGTCGATGATCGCTGTAGCCCGCGCATTGCCACTCACATCGCTCCACAGCAGATTTGAAGCGTGCAAATCGTTGTGCGTCCATAAAGGCCGAAGCGCGGGCAACAGGGGCAGAAGCTGCGCGTGAAACGGAGCCAGCAACTCCAACGCCTCGTTGTGGCTCCCGCGCCCTCGAAGGTAACGCTCGAGCGCGGGCCTCATGCGCAGGTAGCTGTCCATTTCCGCACCCGCGTCTTCCGCGGCAAATATTGTAAAGCTCGCCACCAGCGCCCGCGGCTCGCGGCGCGGCGCCGCAAATCCCTCGGCAGCAAGATGCAGCCGCGCCAGTGCCTCGCCCGCATTTCGCGCATGCGACACGGTGAGGAACGGTGTCCACGAGAGTGCATCTCCGTAAAGGTCCACGCCCATGGGCACCTCATGCAGCTCATACGTCCAGTCGTCTATCTCGATCGCGGTCTCGCCGGAAAATGCGGAGTAAACCAGCGGCACAGACGCGCCGCGGGCATGCAGATGCGCAAGAAAGCGATGTTCCTCGAGCAGTCCTGCTCGATCGCGCACCGTCCGATGATGCCGCTTGAGGAACACTCGTCGCCCGCCCGCAGCCACGACGCTTGCCGCCGAAAACGGCCGCGGGCTGACGTTGAGAATCTCGACAGGCTCGCCGCATTCCGGAAACTGCCTCAACAGCGTGCGCACCTCGGCCAGCGTCAGCGGCGCCCAGTCGGGCTCCACAAGCGTGCCGTCCAAGCCATGCGCCTTCGCCGTTTCGCTCATCTCGATCGAGCCTCACAAGGCTCAAAAAATGTAATGCGCCGAAAGCCGCACCGTTGCGGGTGCGCCCAGATGGATAAACGTATCGCCATAACTTGCGCCTGTGTCTTTCCAATAACGTTTGTCCGTAATGTTGTCCGCATACATCCGCAAGGTCACACGGCCGCCCTCGCCGCCCGGCGTGTAGCGCGCCCCCATGCTGAAGAGGTTATAACTCGGCACACTGACGACGTCGTCTCGCGTCGCTTCTTTGCGTCCCGTATAACTCCATCCCGGCATCAGGTGCAGTCCATACATGTGCGGCAACAGAATATCGGCAAAGGACTCCGTCCTTAGATGAGGTACATTCAACACCTGCTTGTTATCGAAGGCGGGGGTGCCCGTATCCTCGGAGAGTGCGCGAATCGCTGCTGCCGAAGCCGTCAACCGCAACCAGTTCGCAACTTTTCCTTCTGCATTCAACTCAATGCCGTCGTTGGTTTGGCGGCCTGCCGATTCAAAGCACAAATCACCCGGCCCATAAAATTCATTGCTCGTGCAAAAAGCATCCGGCGCCTGGATCGCTTTGGGGTAGAAGAACGGCGCGCGCATCCGAAACAACGCAGTGGTCAGCAGAATCCGCTGAGCCGGTTCAAACTTTGCCCCGACCTCAGCCTGCCGAGTCAGGGACGGAGCCAGAAATTGATTCGCATTATCCACCCACCACGGCCCTTGCGGGCCAAGTGACAACAGCACTCCGTAATTGCCGTAAAGCGTAAGGCTGCTCGCCGGATTGAAGGTGACCGCATATTGCGGCAGCCAGATCAGCTTGTCCGTGAAGATCGGGGGCGTACTGGGGCTGGTCGCCGTCAGCGAGTAATTGTGATCGCGCAGGGAGTCTGCGCGACCTCCAGCAAGCAGTTGAATGCGGCCCGGCAGATGAATCCGGTCCTGCATCACCACTGCCGGCTGGTGATTGTCTTCCCACAGGCGGCGCGGGCCGGCTTGTTCGCGCACGCCATCGACCGTGGCACCTGGAAACGGTGCGATCGGCTGATAGATATTCTCTGAGCCGATGTAACTGTACACCGCGCCATCCTGGACCACGCCATCGGGCGAAGTTGGATCGAGGGCCGTGAAGTAACCAGGCTGCTGCACGCTGCGCCTGAATAATTCGCCTCCGGCAGTCAGGTCCTGGCTGATCACTCCAGTCTTGACGTGACCCGTGATCATCGCCTCTGCCTGCGCGTCGATGCGCAATTCGCCAGGGTCGCGGTAATCGTAAATATCGTACCCACCATCCGGAGCGAAGAAGTATCCCGGTGCCGTCCCGCCGTCTCCCTGGCACGCGGGCTCGTAGGAGCAGCCATACGCATACACCACGTTGTCGTCGATGAGCGAATGGCTGAAGCTTGCCGCTGCAAACGCCCGCCACTCGTGAGGCAGATCGTAGTCCATCCGCGCGCCGGTGTTATACACATCGAATGTATTCGGCTTGGCCCACGGCTGCGCGCCCAGCATCGTCGATAGATAAATCTTGTTCAGATCGGGCACCGTCGTTCCGCCCAGCAGTTGGTAGCCGCTCACCGAGCGCTCCACCTTGTGCTGATATTCGAAGTCCGTTTTCAAAATCGCCTTCGTGCTCAGTTTCCAATCGGCCGCGCCCGCGCCCACCGCGCGCCATCCGTTGGCGTCGTTCACATAGCTCTCAATTCTTTCACCGGCCAGACTCAGCCGCGCGCCCACCTGCTTCCGGCTCCCGAACAGTCGCCCAATATCCAGCGCTCCATAAGCCGTTCCGCGATGATCGGTGGCCAGGTCCACGGCTTCAACTGCGGCCGGCCGCTTGGTTACGAAGTCAATTAGCCCGCCCGCCGAGGCCACGCCGCTCTCCACGCCGGCAATGCCGTTCAGCAATTCCACCCGCTCCTTGTTTTCGAGCGGCACATCCTGCTCGCCCGCAATCGTCATGCCGTTGATCTGGAGCCCTGTTGCCAGGTCGATGGGGAAGCCGCGAATCTCGTAATCGCCGTAGTAGCCAACCGGCGCGTAGTCCTCGCCGATCGATGCATCGCTCTTCACCACGTCGGAGAGCAGCCGTGAAACCTGGTCGTTCAGCAGGTCGCGCGTGACCACCGTGACTGACAGCGGCGTCTCCTTCAGAGTTGCGCCATCCAGCGTGCCCACCGTTACAGCATCGGGAAGGTAATTGTCTTTCTCCTCGTCGTGAACCACAACCGTCGTTGTCACTGGCGGAATCGGCGATGCGGGTGTGGCGGCCTTTGGCGATCCAGAAGACGAGTTAGGACTGGCGAGCGATGTCGGCGAATTCTGCGGCCATGCGCCAAGCGGAACGCTCATGCACAAGAGCAGCACCCGGGCATTCAGCAGTAAAGAGCGCCATTCGTCGGTCTCTCGTACGCCACCCGCGCCCGGGCGACGAAATCGCCGCGAAAGGAACACGCGCTCTAGCGCTGCCAAAAATTTTGATGAGTTGCGGGCTGTGACCCTGGGTGCGGCTTCGAGCATGGACGCCTCTTGTTTCCAACTGAAAGAAACAGGAGAAACTCACGCCACGATTCGAAAAGGAAGGCCGCTTCCGAAACTTCCCACGCCGGTATTATCCGGATCGGGTTCGAGGGTATTTCTCAGCCCCACCTTGGAGCACCCCTGTTTCAATCATTCAAATTGAAACACCGCCAGCCCGAATTTGCAAATTGATGACTCTGGGTAATCTAATTCCGCGCTTTAATTCCTGTTCCCTATCTTCCTGTGCCTTCCGTGATCGTCACAATCCGGTCAACTCCCGGCACGGTAAACTTTTCTACTTTCCCGCTCGGCCAGTGCACCTCGATCGCATCGACCGTCGTCGCTTGTCCCAAGCCAAAATGCTGCCTCGGATCATTAGTCGAGAGATAACTCCCCCCGCTCAACACATCACCCCGTTGCTTCATCCCGTTGGCGGTCACATACACCGTAGCCCCTATGGCATCGCGCGGACTTTTCGCGCCGCCTACCAGTTTCAGTTCAAGCCAGTGATTTTTGTCCGGCGAAACATTTTTCAGCAGCACCGGGTGGCCATCCTCCACGTTGATCACCGCGTCGAGCTTGCCGTTGTTGAACAAATCGCCCACCGCCATGCCGCGCCCGGCAATCACTACCGCCAGCCCCGAACCCTCGACCGCCGGCACATTCTCAAATTTCTTGCCTTGCAGATTGTGGAACAGCATTGGCCGCTGCGCCCACGTAGTGCCCCATGGGTGCTGATCCACCTGCGGATACACGTGCCCGTCGGCCATCAGCAGATCTTTCCATCCGTCGTTGTCGTAATCCAGAAACGCGTCGCCCCATCCCAGAAACGGAACCGTAATCTCCGCAATGCCTAACTGATAGCTGATGTCCGTCAGGTTCGCGTCGCCCTCATTGCGATAGAACGGCTT
>PMOF01000065.1:12927-15776 GCA_003162495.1 Acidobacteriaceae bacterium | reverse complement strand
TTTGACTTCATGCGCCATCCGAGTTATAAAAGTTGATGTCATGGAAATTCGTTCCATGGCATAACGGCTGCCCTTCTGAGGAACAGCTCAATTCAACACGGCAATCGTCAGGATGTTCGGGAAGGCGGTGAAAGTCCGCCACTGCCCCGCAACTGTGAGCGCCCCTGCCTCCGTCCGCGTCCACCATGCTATTGGGCTACGAATGGAAAGGCAGGAATTCAGCCAGGGTTGTTTCGCTTCGTGCGGATGGCCCGAGAAAACCACTGAAAGCAAGCCGTTTTTTTTGCTTGCCTTTTGGGAAGGTGGCTGAAGAGGCGCAAGTCAGGAGACCGGTCCTGTACGCCCCTACCCGCTTGCGTTCCGAGGGGAACGAAGGAGCCCGTCATGCCTGAAGTTGCAAATCTGCGCGCCCGCCTGGTCCGCGCACTGCCCTCCATCGTAATAACCATTCTGCTTGCCGCCGTCAGCGCGGTATGCATGGCCGCGTCCGTTCACGGCGTGGTGACCGACGCGACCGGCGCCAAGGTGAGCGGCGCCAATGTGGTCTTGATCAGCCACGGAACTCAGACTTCCTCGGCCATATCCGCCGCCGACGGCAGCTTTCAAATCTTGACAGGGGCTACCGGCCGCTTCTACCTGGTGGTTTCTGCCAAGAGCTTCCGGCAGATCGAGACGCCCGGTTTTTATGCCGGCCAGCTCGACAACATTGAGCGCAACGTGGTGCTTGAGCCGCAGTGGGTGCGCGAGTCGATTGTGGTCACCGCGACAGGGACACCGACGCCGCAGCCGCAGACCAGCGCGGCCACCAGCGTGATTGGGCCAGTGGATCTGGCTCTGCGAGACGATCTGGTGAGCACACTGCGGCTGATGCCTGGAACATTTGTGGTGCAAACCGGCCAGCTGGGGGCGCAGACCTCGATGTTTATTCGAGGCGGCAATTCGGATTCCAACATGGTGTTGTTGGACGGCGTGGACGCGGGCGATATGGGCAATCAATTCGACTTCGGTCCATTTTCCACCACTGCTATCGAGAGAGCCGAAGTTTATCGCGGGCCGGATTCGAACCTGTACGGCGCTGGTGCCGAGAGCGGCGTGATCGGCATGAGCACCGAACACGGCACCACCAGCTTTCCATCGATTCTTTTTCAAGGCGACGCCGGCAACTTCTCGACTTCGCGCGAGGAGCTCAAAGTGGCCGGCGCTCACAACAAACTCGATTACCTGGGCGCGTTCAGTTGGCTGCAGACAGGGAATGCGTTGCCCATGGACGAGTTCCACGTGGCCACCACTTCGGCCAATGCCGGTTGGCAGCCGAGCGGCACCACGCAGATTCGCGCTACGCTGCACTACGGCGTCGATGCGACGGGGGTGCCGAATGCGTGGGACTTTTATCACGTGACCGACAGTGCTACGCAAAAGGACCAGGACATTTTCATGAGTGCCTCGGTCGATAACCTGACGACGGCCTCGTTTCATAACAGCGTTCGCTACGGATTGACCCGCAAGCGCGAGCAATACAGCCTTTGGCAGCAGCGCGGCAGCGGATTCTTCGACGCCTTTGGAGATAGCCTCGGCGATCAGGTGACGATTACCGGCGCCAATGGCGACTCGACTACCGGCCGCGCTGTTCTTGACTATGCGCAGACTTATCCGTATCAGTACCAGCTGGTCTCCAATCGCGATCAATTGATTTACCAGGGCGATTACACGTTCACACCGCACCTGGTCGCATTGGTCGGCTTTCACTACGAGGATGAGAGGGGGCTTCAAGATATCCCCTCCTTTAGTGAGGACGAGGTTGCTGAGCGAACTAACTACGACTATCTTGCCTCGGTGCATGGTGACTTCAAGAATCGATTCTTTTACACGCTGGGAGGAAGCCTGGAGCGCTACTCGCTGTTTGGAACGCAGACCTCGCCGCGCGCCGGACTCTCGTTCAATGCGCTCCGTCCGCGCCAGGGCATTTTCAGCGGAACGCGCATCCTTTTCAATTTCGGCGATTCGGTTCGGGAACCTGCGCTGACGGATCAGTTCGGCTCCCTCTACCAGTTTCTGGTAACCAACAGTTTCCAGTCCGTGGCCCAGCAACTCGGCATCACGCCACTCGCTGCGCCCGCTGTTCGCACCTATGAGGGCGGCATGGAGCAGGATTTTTTTAGCGACCGGCTGATCTTCCGCGCCAGCTACTTTCATAACCAGTTCGGCAAGGAGATTGAATACGTCGGCGGAAGGCTGTTGCCCAACGTAATTCCGGGTCTCACCCCTGCCGAACAACAGCAACTGATCACTGCACTCGGTTTTTACTACACCAACGACTACGGACTTGCCGTCAATACTGAGGCCTTTCGCGCGCAGGGCATTGAGAGCACCGTAGAAGGCGGCATTGGACGCAGCATCTTTCTGCGCGGCGGCTACACTTACCTCGACGGCGTCGTGCAACGCTCCTTCGACGGCGACAATGAAGCGCTGACGGGCGGCTACGCGCCCACTTACAACGGAATTCCCATCGGCGCTGTTTCGCCGCTGGTCGGCGCACGTCCATTTCGCCGCGCGCCCCATACGGGATTTTTCTCTGCGACTTATAGCGACCATAAGTTGGCCGCAGTGTTTACCTCAGCCTTTGCCAGCCGCAGCGACGACTCGACTTATCTGGAGTTTGCCGATGCCAATGGCGGCAACAGCCTGCTGCTTCCCAATCGAAATCTCGATCATGGCTACGCCAAGCTGGACCTGGGCGGGAGTTACCAATTCCTATCATGGCTAAGTGTGTACGCCCAGGGTGAAAACCTGCTAAGTGAGCAGCACATCGCGCCCATCGGATTTCCAAGCTTGCCCATGACCGTTCGTGC
>PMOF01000065.1:0-12796 GCA_003162495.1 Acidobacteriaceae bacterium | reverse complement strand
ATGGATATCTTGGTGACGATGTTCTGGCCTTCCACCACTTCGCCGAAGATGGTGTGCTTGCCGCTAAGCCAGGGCGTGGCGGCGACAGTGAGAAAGAACTGGCTGCCGTTGGTGTTGGGGCCGGAGTTAGCCATGGCCAGTTTGCCGGGCGTATCGAACTTATGCGGAGAGTTTTTAGTCTCATCCTCAAATCGGTAGCCGGGACCGCCCATGCCATTGCCCGCGGGGTCGCCGCCCTGAATCATGAAGTCGGGAATCACGCGATGAAAAATGGTGCCGTCGTAGAGCTTGCTCGTGGACTTGGCGCGCGTGGTCGGATGCGTCCACTCTTTGGCGCCTTCCGCAAGCGCAATAAAGTTAGCCACGGTGATGGGCGCCTCTGCCTCAAACAGGCGAACGGTGATCTTGCCTTCGTTGGTGTTGAAGACGGCGTAAGTTCCTTTTTCGAGTGCCATGAATGCTCCTGGATCAAGTTTGTAAATCAGGGTTTGGGTGCGGCGGGAAGCGCGGGCTCGGCGGTTGCAGCCGGTGAAGGCGGCAGCGGCTGACCTTCGGGCACGATGGTGACTTTCTTGAGCACCACCGGGGTGAGCGGCTTATCGTTGCTGTCGCGCGGCACGCGGCCGATGGTCTTGACCACATCGACGCTCGGCTCGTCACATTGGCCGAACAGTGTGTAGTGCTGGTTGAGCGAATCGTAAGCCTGCTCGGTGATGAAGAACTGGCTGCCGTTTGTGTTGGGACCGGAGTTGGCCATGGCCAGACGGCCGGGCTGGTCGAAGTTCAGGTTCGGATCCACCTCGTCGTCGAAGGCGTAGCCGGGGTCGCCCATGCCGGTGCCCACAGGATCGCCGCCCTGAATCATGAATTCCGGAATAACGCGATGGAAAGTGGTGCCATCGTAGAGCGGCTTATGGTGCTGCTTTTTCTTGGTGGTCGGATCGGTCCAGTCGATGGTGCCTTCGGCAAGGCCGATAAAGTTCGCCACCGCCTTGGGCGCCTGCTTCTGAAAAAACTGGCAGGTGATGCGGCCCATGGAGGTATCCATAACCACGCTGGGCCCGTTTGGATGGATAAGTGCGGCCGCGGTCGCCTGGGGCTCGTCGGGAAGATTCTCAGGCGGCTTGGTGGATGTTTGCGCGCACAACGCAGCCGAAACGGCCACGAAAAAAGCGGAAGCTAGAAGCACATCTGGAAGTCTCATGCCGTGTTTGAGGGTAAATCATGTGGCGGGCTGACTGCCAGTGGGCCGAGGAACTTGTCATCACTTTCTTTACGGCGCGGGGCATAAATAAAGTGCTTCCTAACTGTCCATTGACTCTCTACCCATAGATAGGCTATATATCAATCCATGGCCAAGAACCCCGACCTGTTGCCCGGCACGCTCGACATGCTGATCCTGAAAACACTCACCCGCGCGCCGCTGCACGGTTACGGAATTGCGCTTTCGATCAAACGACTCTCCGATGAAGTGCTGACCGTGGAAGAAGGCTCGCTCTACCCGGCCTTGCAACGGCTGCTGTTGCAGGGCTGGGTGAAGGCGGAGTGGAAGATGACGGAGACCAAGCGGCGGGCACGCTTTTACACGTTGACCGCGGCCGGGCGGAAGCAGTTGGGGATTGAGTTGTCGCAGTTTGAGCAAATGATTGAGGCCATCGGCCGTGTGTTGCACGACGCGAAGGAGGTCTAGATGAATCCTGTATCCAGCTTTATAAAAAAGCTCTCGATTCTTTTTGGGCGCAAACGGTTTGGCCGCGACCTGGACGAAGAGATGGCCTTTCACCGCGAGCAGGCGGAGAAAGAATTCCTGGCCAACGGAATGACGCCGGAAGCAACCAAATACGCGGCGATCCGGCAGTTCGGGAACGCGACCCGGCTCAAGGAGCGCAGCCACCAGGTGATCGGATTCAGCTTTGAGACCCTGCTGCAAGACTTGCGCTTTGCGCTGCGGCAACTGCGCAAGAACCCGGGGTTCACGGCGACTGCGGTTCTGATTCTGGCGCTGGGCATCGGCGCCAGCACGGCGATTTTTGCGTTCGTGGATGCCGCGCTGATCAAGCCGCTGCCGTATCCGAACCCTACGCGGCTGGTGGATGTGACGGAGAGCCTGGCGCTGTTCCCGCGCGGCAATCTCTCCTATGCAGATTACCTTGACTGGAAACGGATGAACACGGTTTTCAATTCATTGGAGGTATACACCGGGACCTTCGATGGTCTGAACACTGCCACCGGCACGGAGCCTGTGCCTGGGGAACGTGTGAGCGCGGGGTTCTTTCGGACACTTGGCATCGCTCCGATGCTGGGACGGGATTTCCGGGCGGGCGAAGATGCGGCGGGCGCGGCTCCTGTGGTTTTGCTGAGCTATGGGGCGTGGCAGCGGCGGTACGGAGGAAGGACCGACGTGGTAGGCCAGGCGGTGAGTTTGAATGGGATATCGCACACTATCGTTGGAATTCTGCCAAAGGAGTTTCAGTTTGCCTTGAGGGACAATGCGGAGTACTGGGAGGCTCTGCAGCCTACAAGAGAGTGCGAGAAACGGCGCAGTTGTCACGATCTCTATGGTGTGGCGAGGCTCAAGGACGGCGTCTCGGTGGCGAGCGCGTCGGCGGAGATGAAATCGATTGCGCGGCAATTGGAGAGCCAATATCCGGATTCCAACCGTGGACAGGGCGCGAGCGTGATGCCGTTGTCGGATGCGATTGTCGGAGATATCCGACCCATTCTTTTGGTGCTGCTGGGGGGAGCTGGGTTGTTGCTGCTTATTGGGTGCGTGAACGTGTCGAGCCTGTTGCTGTTGCGAGCGGAGAGCCGAAGGCGGGAGATTGCTGTGCGCGGCGCACTGGGCGCGTCGCGGCTGCGGCTTGGATGGCAGTTTGTAACAGAGGCGACGGCGCTGGTGGCAGTTGGAACTTCGCTGGGACTGGTTCTTGCGGATGGCGGAATGCAGGTCCTCAGAGGGCTGATCTCGAAAGACATGATGATCGGAATGCCGTATTTGCGCGCACTCGGTTTGAATGCGGATGTGCTGGTGTTTGCCGTTTGCCTCGCGGTGTTGGCGGCGATGTTGTTCTCGATGACCCCGATTCTGCACTTCAGGTATTCAAATATGCGCGATGGGCTGTTCGAAGGCGGGCGGGGGTCGGCGGGGCGGCTGTGGCGCAGAATGGGCGCGAATCTGGTAGTGGTTGAGCTGGCGATGGCCGTGGTGTTGCTGACCGGCGCAGGGCTGCTCGGCAAGAGTTTTTACAAGCTGCTGCATCTCGATCTTGGATTTCAGGCGGAGCATCTGGCCACAATCAATATCGGATTGCCTGAGGCGGCGTTTGCCCAAGACGCGAAGGTGGTTGCTTTTGAGCGGGAGGTGGATGAACTGGCGGGAAGATTGCCAGGGGTGCAATCGGCGGCCGTTACAAACGTGCTTCCGGTAAGCTGCAACTGCGGAACCGACTGGGTACGGTTTGTAGGGCGGCCTTACAACGGAATCCACAATGAAGTGAATCAGCGCGAAGTGAGCCCGGGGCTCTTCACGACATTGCACGCACGGCTCAGGAGCGGGCGGTACTTTACCGATGCCGACGATTCAACAAGGCCGAATGTGGTGATCATCAACGAGACATTCGCGCGAAAGTACTTTCCCGGTGAGGATCCGATCGGCAAGAAAATGGGAGACACTGACCTGACGCCGAAGTCGATTCAGGAGATTGTGGGAGTGGTTGAGGATTTCAAAGATGCTGGGCTCGATCAGAAGCAATGGCCTGCAGAGTACCAGCCATTCAGCCAGAGTCCTGACACGTATTTTTCATTGATCGTGCGCACCGCTCAGGATGAGCAGACGATTCTTCCGCTGATGGCTGCGGTGATTCACAAGGTAAGTCTGAACGCGGCGGTGGAAGAGGGAAGTACGATGACGCAGCACATCAACGACTCGCAGACTGCGTACATACACCGGTCGGCGGCATACCTGGTGGGGGGATTCGCGGCGCTGGCGCTGCTGTTGGGCGTGGTGGGACTGTATGGAGTGATTGCGTATTCGGTGAGCCAGCGGACGCGGGAGATTGGCGTGCGCATGGCGCTGGGCGCGCAGCGGAGTTCCGTCTATCGGCTGGTGCTAAAAGAGGCTGCGCGTTTGATTGCGATTGGCGTGGTGGTTGGCCTGGCCGGTTCAGTGGGCGCTGCGATGTTGATGGGCAAGCTGCTGTTCGGCGTCGCGGCCTGGGATGCGCCTACGCTCCTTGCTGTGGCTGCTGTTCTTGCAATCTCCGCAATGCTGGCAAGCTATTTTCCGGCTCGCCGGGCGGCTTCAGTGAATCCTACCGAGGCGCTGCGAGCGGAGTAGGCACCTGCGGTGCGGCAGATGCTCGCTAGGAAGAGGCTCACAGAATCCGCTCGCTAGATGAGGCGCAGAAAGCGATCCTGCCTCAGGCGCGCGCCGGGAAAGACGAGATCGAGATTGTTGGCGCCGATGGTTTTGGCGACGGCTTCGCCGAGCACCTGGCGAAAATCGGTGGTGACGGCCAGGTCGCGGCCTTCATTAAGTTGCTCGTTGGCCAGGCCGGGCCAACGGCCGTAGACCTTGCCGCCTTTGACGTTGCCGCCGAGCACAAACATGGCGTTGGCGTGACCGTGATCGGTGCCGCCGGTGCCGTTCTGGCGCGCGGTGCGGCCAAACTCTGACATGGTGACCAGCGTGACGCTCTCCGCATCGTCTCCCAGGTCGCGCCAGAAGGCTGCGATGCTCGAAGAAAAATCGCGCAGACGATCGGCAAGCTGCCCGTTGACGCCGCCCTGATTCTGATGCGTGTCCCAGCCGCTCACGTCGGTGAACGCCGCCTCAACACCGAGGTTGGCTTTGAGCAATTGCGCAATCTGCTTCATGTTGTTGCCGAAATCGGAGGTGGGATAATCGACGCCGGGGCCGGGTTTATACTGCGCCGGATTGGCGGTGCGCAGCATTTTGACGGCCTCGAAGGTTTCGTCGCCGGTGGCATGCAGAATGCTGTCGCCGCTGTCACCGTACATGGCCTCAAACGCATTCGCGGCCGGCGAAGGAGCGGGGCCGTGACCGCCGACGGAAAAGCTGTTCAGGTTAGAGAGCGCAATGGCGGGGACTTTTCCAACCAGCGTGCGCGGAACCTGCGCGCCGAGGGCGAGCGCGCGAAAGGCAGTGTGGGTCTGAACATTTTCCTGGCGATGGCGCGTGGCCTGGTTCATATCCTCGGCTTGCAGAGCGCGGTTGAGCCAGCCGTCTTCAGTGCTCTTGACGCCGGGAGTGCCGGACTCCATGTAGTCCTGAGCATCGAAATGAGAGCGCGACATGTCGGGCGATCCGGCCGCATGCACCACGGCGAGATGGCCCTGATCGTAAAGCGGCTTGAAAGGCGCGAGCGACGGGTGCAGGCCGAAAAAACCGTCCAGGTCGAGAACCTGGTTGGCGGGAACGGCAATGTCGGGACGCATGGCGTAGTAATTTTTCTCGCGATAAGGCACCACGACGTTAAGGCCATCGGCTGCGCCACGCTGGAAAATAACTACGAGGCGGCGGCCAGGAGCGGCGGCTGCCTCTGCCATGACAGAGCGGACAAGAAAGCTGGGAATGGCCGCGGTGCCGGCGATGGCCAGGGCGCCGTTGCGGAGGAAGAATCTGCGGTTGGTCTGCATGGTGCACCTCAATTCGCTGCCTGTTGCAGAGCTTGCGTTCCCTCAGGGACTAAAGCCCATTTCGATCAGCGACATTTAACGTACGGGCTAAAGCCCGTACCCTTCAACGTTCATCGGCACAATGTTCATCTGCTCAACGTTCATCCACTTAACGTTCACCGGCGTTGAAACTCCGGCGAGCCAAGCAGTAATCCGGCCAGCAACTGATCTTGTTTTTCGAGAGCAGCGGCAGCTTGCGCGGGGTTGAGGGGTCGCCCCGCAACGGCAACCGGGTTGCTCTGCGACGAATTCTGCGCACTTTGGGAATCCAACTGTTGCAGGACGGCCGAGCGAGTGGAGTCGCTCACGCCGCCTGCAACGAGAAGCGATTCCAGGCGCTGTTCCTCTGCCGCTGGGCTCGGAACGACCTGGGTAGCTACGCCCGGCAAGGGATTATGAACAACGCTGGCCGGACCGGGGCCGTCGCTAAGTTGCGCGGTCGTGGATGCGGGCGGCGGAGTCCAGTTCACGGCAATGCCGGGGAGTTTGTTGGCGGCCAGAGTCAGAGCGAAGTTCATGCGGTTGACCAGTGCGCCGGTGCTGACCCATGTAGAGGACTGCCAACTGTAGCCCGTGGGCGGCACGGAGCCGTAAAGCGGCATGCCCATGTCGCGGAGAGCGTTGACCAGTTGCTGCAGGTTGTCCGCGCTTGCATTGCTGGCGCGCGCGGCGGAGACGACGTACTCAATGGGCGTCTTGACCTTGGCTCGATAGACATCGGTGGCCCAGAATTCGGGCGAATGAAAGAGCGTCTTGAGCACGACGGAAATGTCGCCGCCGCTGGCGAGATAAGACTTGGCCAGGCGATCGACCAAGCTCCGCGGCGGATCGTCGCCGACAAAACGGATGGCCAGCTTGCGCGAGAGAAACTGGGCCGTGGCGGGCCGCGAGGCCAGCATGTGCAGCAGCTCACGGCCCTCCAGCTCGCCGTGCTCTTTGATCTTTTTGCCGAGGATTTTCTTGGTCCCCGGCTCATGGCGATTTTCGTCGAATTTGAATCCGCCGCCGCGTTGCGGGCGATCGACGGTCCAGCCGGTAAATACGCGCGCCACCTGAGTCACATCCGCCTGGGTGTAGCCGCCGTTGACGCCCAGAGTGTGCAGCTCCATCAGCTCGCGCGCATAGTTTTCGTTGAGTCCTTCGGGAGCTTTCTTTTTTGCACTGAAGTTGCGCGCGTCTCTTTCCTTGTTGCGCTCGGCGGCCGGCGAATCCGGACCCATGCTGCTGGAGTTATCAAGGTAAAGAAGCATCGCCGGGCTGTGCGCCGTGGCTTCCAGGAGGTCTTCAAACTTGCCCAGTGCGAGGGGACGAATCACGTCACGCTCGTAGCTGACCAGGTAGTAAGGCGTCTCATCGTTCTTGTGCAGGAAGACGTTGAAGTGATTCATCCAGAAATCGGTCATCACTTCCTGCAGCTGGGCGTTGGAATACATGTCGCGAACCAGGCGCTGGCTTGCCAATTCGTCCACGACCACATGCTGCGGATTCTCAAGCGCGCCCACAAACTCTTTTTGCGCGGGATTCATGCCGGCCGTGAGCGCGCCGCGCTGCGGCCCCTTGAGCGCCTTGCGGAACGAATCGAACTCCGGTTGCTGCATCGCGGCCAGGCGGACGGCTCGCGGCTGCGGAGCGAGCGCGAGGATCTCCGCGATGAGAGCGGGGTCGATGGGAGCCGGGTCTGGCTTGGTATCCGCGGTCATCATGCTCATCTGGTTGGACTGGGCGGGCTGCTGCGTTTCCTGAGACATTTTTCCGTCGCTGTTTTCGTCCATCGCTGGATTGATCATGCCTGCCGTCATGGCCGGAGGCGACGCTGCGCGAAGGTCTGCACCGGCCATCGATCCGTTGGCAGCCACGGCAGCCTGCTCCTGTTTTTCCTGAGCTTTTTTCTGCCGGTTCAACTCCACGCGCGCAAGTTCGTTCTCATAAATCACATGCAGCGCGCGATTTTCCGGCATCGGCGCTTTTCCGTCGGCCACCTGGCGGATCATGCCGTAGCTGGGCAGGCGGAAGAGCAAGTCCTGCGTGTCCCACTGCATCGCTGGAAACTGGGCAAGCCGCGCATCGAGGTCAGCGTGGTCGAGCGTTGCGGGGTGCAACTGCTGTTCAAACCATTTATCGAGGCCCATGGCCTTCACGGCTTCCAGGTCCCCGGGCCGCGGCCCGAAAGTGAAGCGGTTGAGCGCATGCAGAATCCGCTCATCGCCCTGCAACTGGCCGGATTGGTACGGTCGCCTTGCGGGTGCGTGCTGGGGGGTGGGACTGGAAGGCGCAGCCTGGGCAGCCGAAACCGGTGCAGAAGGGCTCAAAAGGCTGAGGCCCATGAGTGCGGCGATCGGTCCTTTGAAGCGTTCCAAGGGTCTCTCCTGTCTTTCGATTGCCCTTTCCATTCTGAATGGCCAAAGGACAAGCTCATGCGACCCGTGTTTTCCTATTCATTCAAACCCGATCCTGGCCCGATAGTTGTTGGGCGGATCGAACTGGACTGAGTCAAGCTGGCTGCGCAGGCGGCTTTTCTCTAATGTAGACGCTCGCCTCGCGGGAGCGAATACACATATAGGTACCTAAGTTTAAGTTTTTTGATTGGGAAAGCGATGCCGGTTTGCTCGCTCAGCAGCCCTTTTTGCAGCGGGCCATGATGGCGGCGTGCAGGCGTTCGCGAAGGCCGGGGGGCATGTCGTAGATTTCGTTTGAGCGGTAGATTTCGATAGTTTTCCGGGTGGTGCTCAGGGTGACCTCGCAGTGCTCGCAGCCGTGCAGGTGTTGCTGCAGGTCGGCGCGCATCTCGGTGGTCACCGAGTCGTCTATCAGGTCGTCGAGCAATGCGAGGAACTCAGTGCAGGTCACTTTTCATTCCTCGCTTCTGCCGGTAGCTTTTTCTTGCGGAAATAGCGGCTCAGGCGTTCCCGCAGTTGCAATCGCGCGCGCAACAGGCGCGACTTGACGGCCGGAATGCTCAAGCCGAGCGCTTCGGCCGTGTCCTCTGTGGATAGCCCCTGCACATCTCTCAGCTCGAACACCACTTTGAATCCGGGGGGCAATCCCTGGATGGTCTTGCGCAGAATCTCGGCCAGCTCGGACCGGTTGTAGTTCTGCTCCGGATCCGGAGCCCAGTCGGCCAAGTCGCGCGGAACGCTGCCCTCGTCGGTCTCGATATCCTCGTCGATCGACACCATTTTCCCGGTGCGCCGCTTGCGCAACCGCATCAGGCTTTCGTTGACTGCTATGCGAACCAACCATGTGTAAAATTTCGAATTCCCCTGGAACTGATCGAGTTTTTCGTACGCCTTCAGGAATGCGTCCTGCATTACGTCTTCGGCGTCTTCGCGATTTTGCGTAATGTGCTGCGCAATCCTGAAGATCTGCCGGTCGTACTTGCGGACCAGCGTGTCGTACGCCGAGACGTCCCCGCCGCGCACCCTGTCCACCAGGGCTACGTCGGGATGCGGCTCGAGTTCTCCTGCTATAGGTTGGATGGTCGACATGGGGGTAGGATGCGGAATTCGTGAGGGCCCGGGGACGATATTGGCGTCAGGGGCTTAATAAGATGAGTGTAATGGACGCCGGGGCAGGGAACCAAACCCGAATATTGCAGATTTCGGCCACGGTTTTGGATTTCCGGCACAGAGTATCGGTAACGCGACTGGTTCCTGCGCGTCACAACTAGGGAAAAACAGCATAGAGTGAAGACATGAGGGCTGCAATTTCTCCAACTCCCGCTTCCCGGCTGGGCCGATGGCTGGCCGTCGCACTGGCCGCGCTGTTGGCGGTGACGCCGGTCTGCGGCCAGGGGTCGGGCGACACGTCTGTGAAGCGTTTGGATGCTGCCCCTACCAGGACGAAAACGACCCACAAGCCAGCCGTCACTCACAAAAAGAACAGCAAGCCGGCCCGGCGGCGGCACAGCGCTGCCAGCGTCCGGCGGACCCTGCGCATCAAGAAGGCCTTTGTAGCCTCAACGGAGCTGCGGCCCATGGCCCAGCAACTGGCGACGCTGCGCACCCCGGCAGCCTATGCCGGGGTAACCCAATACGCTCACCAGCATAGCGGTGAAGCCGCCGCAGCCGCATACCTGGCGCTGGGTCACGCTTATCTACTGGATAAGCGATACGCGGAGGCGGAAAGCAGTCTGCTCCAGGCGCGCCAGGCCGGCGATGTACTGGCCGATTACGCTGACTTTCTGGGCGCCCAGGCCAATCACGACGCCGGTAACGACGCCGCGGCCGAAGCCTTGCTGCACGGGTTTGCGACCCGCTATCCGGATAGCATCTTCAACGTCCAGACGCCTGAAATGGAAGCCAATGTGCTGCTTGCCATGAACAACGCAACGGGCGCGGCGCAGGTGCTGGCCGAGGCTGCGGGACAGCCGGCCGCCTTACGCCCCGGTTTTCAGCTGGCTCAGGGACAGGTTTTATTCATCCAGGGGCAAAAGGAGGAGGCGGAGCGCATCTTCAAGCGCCTGCTTCTGGCTCATCCGCTCACAGCCGATGCAGGAATTGCCCGTGCCAGGCTGACCGCGATAGGCGTTGAATCGACCTTGACCCCGGCTGAGTTGCGCAGCCTGGGCGACGCCTACTACAAAGGCGGACGCTACCAGGAAGCAGCGGAGCAATATCACGCCCTGGCTCGCAATGCAGGCCTGGATGCGCAGACCCGGAACGGCTTTGCGGTGGCGGAGGCGGCATGCGATCTGAAACTGAAGCGGCTGAGCCCCGCCCAGGTGCAGGGGCTGGCCGACACCCCCGACGAAAACGGGGCGCAGCGCCTCTACCTGCTGATGGAGCTGGCCAGGGACCGGAATGACAGCGACGACCAAAAGCGGATCGTCACCCTGATGGAGGCTGATTATCCCCACAGTCCGTGGCTGGCGGAGGCCCTTTTCTCCAGCGGCAACATGTATATGTTGCGCCGCGACTATCCCGCCGCAGTGGAGTATTACGGCTACCTTGCGACCCACTTTCCTGACAATGCCAATGCCGCCTCGGCCCACTGGCGGGCCGGGTGGTTCAGTTATCGCCAGGGACTTTTTGATGAATCCGCGCGCCTGTTCGATGAGCAGATTCGGCTCTATCCCGGCGCCAGAGAAACCGTTTCCGCCATCTATTGGCGCGGGCGGCTCTATGAGACGCAGGATCACAAGCCGGCCAATGCTGCGGCCAACTACCGCACCCTGGTGCGCGCTTATCCGCACTTCTTTTATGCACAGATGGCGCGCGAACGGCTGGCCGCTCTGGGCAGTGCCGAGCCGGTGGCGCAACCGCAGTTGGATCACATCCAGGCCCCACCTGTTCCCGAGCTTGAAGACAACTTTCCCACCGACAGTCCGCACCTGGCCAAGGCACGGCTGCTGGCCAACGCGGGGTTGAACGACTACATCGCGGAAGAGATTGCCGCCGATCCCGATTCAGCCTCATGGAGCGCCCTGGCCGAGGCGCAGATTTACGCCTCCTATGGCGAGACGTTTCGCGCCATGCGCGCCCTCAAACGGGCGTTGCCCTACGCCGCCACGGCTAACATCAAGTCCATTCCGCTGGCCTATTGGCGCATTCTCTTTCCCGAACCCTGGTGGGACACGATCAAGACGGAGTCGGCCAGAAATAACCTCGATCCGTATTTTGTGGCGTCGCTGATTCGCCAGGAATCGGAGTTCAACCCTTCGGCCGTATCCTCCGCCAACGCGTACGGCTTGATGCAATTGCTGCCTTCAGTGGGCAAGGCTCTGGCGCGCGAAGAGGGAATCAGCCATTTCGAGGCTTTCCAATTGTTCGACCCCGTCACCAACATCCGGCTGGGAACCCGTTACCTGCGCGAGATGCTCGATAAAGTAGGCGGAGTGCCGGAGTACGCCATGGCGGCTTACAACGCGGGCGACCAGCGCGTGGTGGACTGGCAGGCCGCCGGCCCCTACAGCGGCATCGATGAGTTTGTGGAGTCCATCCCGTTCACGCAAACCCGCGAGTATGTCGAGGCCATTCTGCGCAACGAGGAAACCTATAAGGCGATCGACGATTACGCTGCTTCGCAGGGCAACGCGAGCCTGGCGGCTTCGCGATGAGCATGAGTTTGCCAATTCCGGCTGGCCGCAAGCCCAGCCGGGAAGCCCCCGCCGGGAATCCCCTTCGATACTCCCAGGTTCCGATTCCATTTGACTTAATCATGCGTCCAAGTGAACACTGAGTTTGTCCGGAGGTTCCCTGCCTCCCGGATTACCATTCAGGTCTTACTGTAGTTGCAGCGCAGAGCCGACCGGTGTGCATAAGGCGGCTTGGTTACATCAACCCATGGAGGGCACGATGTCAGCCGACTTACAGTTTCTTGAAGAATGGATTCCCGAAAGAATGGACCCTGGAACGGTTTTCGTGCTGGAAAACCAGGCCAAGCTGGGTCATGCGCAGAACCCGTTTGTAGCCGTCATGTCCTGTCCCCGCTGCGGCACGCTGGGGCTGATCACGCGCCGCCAGCTTTGCGCAGGAGAGACCATGATCTGCGGCGGCGAAATCTGCTCGGCCGAGTACCGGCTGGACGGAGATAACATCTGCTTTCGCACCGTTCAATAGGGCGTTTGCGCAGGAGATTGTCGCACCGGTCCGCAACCGCGGGCTTTTGGGAAGGATTGCCCTGACGGCCGAGAAGCGGGGGCTCATCCTGGGCGCAAGCGTCTGCGGTTCCTCAGGTACCATAAAGGCGTATAGGCCATGTCTTCGGAGCCCGGATGGCGAAATTGGCAGACGCAGCGGACTTAAAATCCGCAGGGAGCAATCCCATGGGGGTTCAAGTCCCCCTCTGGGCACCAATAAAATCAATCGCTTACGAAAGAAAGTCAAATTCAATTATCGACTCGCTTCGTGAGTCCTTAAGAACAAGGGCTAATCTCGATGGAAGTCATCAATCAAGCAGCTCAATTGCCGGTTGCTTCGGCGAGAGCGAGACGACGGGCTTTGACATCCCGCATCGGCGATTGGCCAAAGAAGCGGCTGTATTCCCGATTGAATTGGCTTGCACTTTCATAGCCGACTTCGAAGGCTGCGCTTGCGGCGTCCAGACCATCGTTGAGCATGCGCTCTCTGGCCACGTGCAGTCGAAGCTGCTTCTGGTATTG
>PMOF01000185.1 GCA_003162495.1 Acidobacteriaceae bacterium | reverse complement strand
GACGTGATCATCGCCGGCATTATGCAGCACATTGAGGAAGCCGGCATCCACTCCGGCGATTCATCCTGCGTGCTGCCCGCCGTCAGCATTCGCGAAGAGACGCTCGAAATCCTCCGCACCTACACGCGCAAACTCGCGCTCGCGCTCAAAGTCGTAGGCCTGGTGAACCTGCAATTTGCTATTCAACGCGATGCACAGGACCAGGATCGCGTCTATGTAATCGAAGTGAACCCGCGCGCCTCGCGCACGGTTCCTTATGTTTCCAAGGCCACCGGCATTCCGCTTGCCAAGGTCGCCGCGCGCCTCATGACCGGCCGCAAGCTCTGCGATCTGTTGCCGCGCCAGCTTGCCGCCGGCAAGGACCTCGAAACCGGCCGGTACTTCTATGTCAAGTCGCCCGTCTTCCCTTGGTCCAAGTTTGCCGGCGTCGATACCGTGCTGGGCCCGGAGATGAAATCCACCGGCGAAGTGATGGGAGTGGCCGCCACTTTCGGAGAAGCATTCGCCAAGGCGCAGCTCTCGGCCGGCCAACTGCTGCCAACCCGCGGCACGGTCTTCTTCAGCGTCAACGACCATGACAAGCCGGCCGCCATCGACCTCGCCCGCCGTTACGTCAATCTCGGCTTCCGCATCGTGGCCACCGAGGGCACGGCCAACGTGCTGGAGAAGTCGGGCCTTATTGTCGAGCGGGTCTTCAAGGTTAAGGAGGGCCGGCCCAATGTGGTAGACCTCATCAAAGGCGACCGCATCCAGTTGATTATCAACACGCCGCGCGGCCAGGACACGTTCTTCGACGAGAAAGCCATTCGCCGGGCATCGGTGCTGGCGCGGATTCCAACCATCACCACCATCGCCGCCGCCCAGGCCGCAGCCGAGGGAATCGCCTCGACCCAGCAGCATCAGACCACCGTCTACGCCCTGCAGCACCTGCACGCGGAAACCGGCGCCTGAGACGGAAACTCGTGCGATCCTGAGTTCTGCCCAACGGCCTCCAAGTGCTTCAGACCGATTTCTATATACGGACACATTACTATCGCGGAACTTTTTTTAATACAGAGCGCAAAAATTGCGAAAGTTATGTGAATGCTGTGTTACATTCTAAAAATTAACCGCGAAATGAAGTTTCGCTGTCACGGCATTCAAGCCAGGCCAAATCGTCGGCCAGCAAGGGGGAGTCCATTCTCACTACTACTCAGCAAGTCGTCCAGCGTTCCTTGGCATGCGTCTGGATTCTTACCCCCAAAGGGCTCTCCTGCGTCTGGATCGAGCGCGAAGCAGCCTCTCTGTCAGCGGTTCGCGAACAGCAAGCCAAGGCTGAGACTCATCGCCGGGTCGCCTGAGCCGTTCGCACGGCAGGGAATGGATCCCGCTGGGTTCAGCGCGGGTTCGGCTCTACAATAAAGCCATGCTGCTTGAGGGAATCTTCGCTGCCATTACGACGCCGTTCTATCCGGACGAGCGAGTCTACTTTCGCAAACTTGAAGCCAACGTGGCCCGCTACTCGCGCAGCCTTCTGGCCGGCATGGTGGTCCTGGGTTCCACGGGCGAGGCGGTCGCGCTCAACGACGAGGAGTCCCACGAAGTATTGCGCGTAGCCGCTGAAGCCTCGGCGCCTGAAAAGGTGCTCATCGCCGGGGTGGGCAAAGACAGCGTGAAGGCGACCGTGGAAATGGCCGAGGTGGCAACGCGGTTTGGCTACGATGCTGTTCTTGTCCGCACCCCAACCTACTACGCGCGGCAAATGTCTTCGCAGGCGGTCCTCCATTATTTTCGCAGTGTGGCCGACCGCTCACCGTTGCCGGTGGTGCTCTACAACATTCCCCAGTGCGCGCCTTACGATATCCCGATTGAACTGATCGCCGAGCTGGCTCAACACCCCAACATCATCGGAATCAAAGATTCCAGCGGCAGCCTGGAACGGATTCGTGCCGAAGTAGAATCCACGCGCACGGCGGCTCGTCGCGCCGTCACCGTCACGCCCGTTTTTGAGGCCGTAACCGGGCGTATGTTGACGCCCAGGCCGGACACATCCGGATCGTTTGTCTCCGCCGGAGACCTGGCTGGCGGTGTCGCTGTGGCAACGGCGGTTCCGGCCGTCCCCATCAAGACGCGGACCAAGGAGGTGGGTTTTCAAGTGCTCACAGGAGCTTCGGCCGGGCTGCTCGAGTCCTTGAAAGCCGGCGCATCGGGGGCCATCCTGGGGCTGGCCGCGTGCGCCCCGCAAGCCTGCCAGGAAGTCTATCTTGCATGGAAGGACCACGACCTGGAGCTGGCGGCAGAGAAGCAGCAGCGCATTGTCGCCCCCAGCCATCGCATCGTTGCGGGACTCGGCATCTCCGGCATCAAGTATGCCTGCGACTTCAACGGCTACTACGGCGGCCGCCCCCGCGCGCCGCTGTTGCCAGTCACAGCGGATGAGAAGGCTGAGATCGAGGGACTGCTGGCGCAAATCCGTAATTGATCGAGAGTGAAGAAGGGAACTGAACAATGGGCCTGAACCGCATCCGCGCCATGTATTTGTTCATAGTTGCCACTTTATGCCTTGGCGCTGCCGGTTCTGTCCTGGCGCAGGATTCCGCGCCGCAGCGCCCCCAAATTACCGGCATCTCGCACGTTGCATACTTCGTCTCCGATCTGCCCAAGGCTTTAGGGTTCTGGCACGACTTTTTGGGTTTTGACGAATCCTACGTGCTGAACAATCCGGGCACGGACAAAGTGCACATCGCATTCATCAAGATCAACGACCACCAGCACATCGAGCTCTTTACAGACACGCCGTCTGCGCCGCCCAACATGATGAGCCATCTGTGCTTCTCGGTCTCCAACGTGGAGCAGATGCGCGCCTACTTGCGCTCCAAGAGCATTGACGTGCCGCCGGGCAACGGCGGCAAGACCCGGGCCGGCGACTACGCCTTCGAGATCAAGGACCCGGACGGAACGCTGATCGAGTTTGTCCAGAGCCTGCCCAGCGGGTGGGAGACGCAGGCCGCTGGCAAGTTCCAGCCGCCGGTGCGCATCTCCGAAGCCATCTACCATTTGGGTTTTCTGGTGGGGAATGCCGAGAAATCCGTCCATTTTTACGAAGACATTCTCGGCTTCAAGGAGACCTGGCGGGGCGGCCGCGATCCCAAGGCGCTGAGCTGGATCAACCTGCGCGTTCCCGACGGGACAGACTATATCGAGTTGATGTTGTATTCCAAGCTGCCCAAAACCTACGGTGGGCAGAATCATACCTCGCTTGAGGTCCCGGATATGCAGAAGGCGGTAGCTACGCTCGAGGCGCGCCCGGCCTACAAGACATACCTAACCTATGGCCAGCCGCTCGATGTGCATGTGGGGGTCAACGGCAAGCGGCAAGTGAATTTATTTGATCCGGATGGAACCCGGGTAGAGCTCATGGAGCCGTTTACGGCAGATGGTAAGCCGGTTCAGTCCTCGACCGCTCCGCCGCCCGCACCAGCTCATGACTGACCGTTCGCCTAGCGCCGGCGCTTGCTGGCCGCAAAATCCTATCCAGCCGGCTGGTATGCTATGTCTGATAACGGATATTCTGTATAGTGCAACCACGCAAGCTTCCGCCCTTCCAGTAGGCCCGGTCCCTTGCTCCCAGCTTCGTCTTCTTCTCGTCAACCTGCCTGGAATCTACATCTTATAGCGGCCCAAGTCCTCGTCGTTCAGTCCCTCAAGCCAGCCTCGCAGCTGCTCGGTGGTGGGTCCTTCTGGCGGGCCGGCCGTGTTGAGTTTAGCCGTCTGCAGCACGTGCTCCGAGACATAAATTGGGCAATCCGCGCGCAGGGCCAGAGCGATGGCGTCGGATGGCCGAGCATCGACGGTCAGCGCTTCCTCGCCTTGCCGCAACCACAGCACTGCGAAGAATGTGTCGTCCTTAAGCTCTGTAATGACAATCCGTTCCAACTCGGCATTCAAGTTGCGAATGAGGTTTCTGGTCAGATCGTGGGTCATTGGACGCGAGGCGGCAACCTTCTCGATCTCATTGAAGATGGCATTGGCCTCAAAGATCCCCAGCCAGATCGGCATCAC
>PMOF01000139.1:12327-30351 GCA_003162495.1 Acidobacteriaceae bacterium | reverse complement strand
GCCGCCAGAGTCATCAGCGCCGGCACAAACATATTCATGTGCGCGGTAAGGTGCAGGATCCGATGGCCGAACGCCACCACAATCCGCAGCGGATTCAAAGTCGCCTCCGCGTTGTAGCGCAGAAATTCCGGATTGCCGAAGAGATACCCGGTCTTGGCGTAGTGCCACGTGTACCAGCCGCACAGCGGCAGCACGCAACTCGCCAGCCACGCCGCTTCCTGCCACAGCCTCCACCGCGCCGCAGCGCTGGCTCGAATGCCCGAAACAACGCTCGCCACAGCCAGCGCCAGCGGGATGGCAACGGCCGTCTCCTTGCAAAGTGCCGCAGCAGCAAACCACAGAGCCGCGGCCCACGGTTTGCGGCCCCGGTCCGGCAGCGCGTAAACCAGCCCCCACAGCGTGCAGGCCGCCGCAAAAATATCCGCTTGCGCCAGCGTGCTCTGCGCAAACCAGATTGGATAAAGTCCCGTCAGCACGACCGTCCAGAACGCCACTCCGGCCACGCCCACCAGGCGCATCGCCAGCCGCCACACCCCAAGCAGCGCCAGCGCGGCCACCATCAGCACTGCCTCGCGCGTTACCTCGGGATAAAAACCGGAAACCTTCCACCACAGCGCCAGGTAAATGCTGGGTAGCGGCGGATGCGCGTTGGTCAGCGTGGTCACCGGGATTAGCGAGCCGGTCCGGAAAAAATCCCACGCCGCCGGAATGTAGTACCCGGCCTCGTCCCAATAGTAGGGCAGGCGCAACAGCGTAAAGTGGCTCGCGTAAAGCGCCGCAAACACCACCGGATAAATCATCCAGAGGGGCAGGGGCGCGTCAAGCCGCGGCTGCAAGAGTCTTTTCGTACGCAAGCGCGCGCTCCTCAGCTCAGTTGACGGGCCCTTGCGGAAAATTGTGGCCATGCGGTTCCAGGTTCAGCGTTCCGAACGCCTGCTCATACTGCGCCAGGTTCTGCCCCAGCACGTTCCATAGCGCCTTGGCTTGTTGAGGGCTCAGGAAGATCGCCTGGTGGTTGCGTATGTTCACTTGCTCCGGGCTCTCGCTGGAGGCAAGGCCAAACACCAGTTGGAAGTCCCACACACTCACGCGTACCTGAACGCTGTTGGCATAGGACTCACGGTAGTCGGCGGTCTGGGCAAGATTCAGTTGCGGCTGCTGCGCGGATGGACTCATGATGCATCCAGATTACTCCGTCCGGCGCAACCATTCCGCCTTGCGGCTCTCCTTCCCGCCGCCCCGCCACGCGTCCGGAATGAATCGCAGGCCGCCGCGCGAACTCCGCACGGCTGCTTCGCGTTCCTGGATCAATGACTGTGAGAGCAGGCTGAAGGACGAAAGGAGGACGTCGGCTCGGCGTCCTCCTATCATCTCGTTTGAGATTCCCATTCAGCGATCCGCTCCGGGGTTGGAGTTAGCGCGCTTCGCCGGCGAAATCCTGCGTTGCAATTTGGCTATACTTGGCTGCAAGCCCTCCCGCCTTGGACGCCTTGGTCAAATCGTATTCGTACTGATAGCGTGCCGAATCGGCTGGCCGCGGATACTTGGCAGCCACTGCCATCACATTCTCGCTTCTCTGCACCCACTCCTGCCTCTCTTCCGCCGCCTGTTGCAGATAGTGCTTCTGCTGCTCATCGTAGTAACTGGCCAGGACGTTGAATTGCTTCGGCGTGTGCGCCTCGCGTACCATCTGCTTCAATTGAGCTTTCGTGTAATGAGTAACACTCCCCCCGGCAGATGCCGTTTCTTGCGCGTTCCCGAAACCCGCGATAGCAAGGAACAAGATCCCAGTAGCAATTAGATTGGTCTTCATGTGACTTACCTCCTACTAACTAAGTATGAAAAGAAAAACGTGAGAACCGCATAAAGACAATATGGCAAGTTTTATAAAGATAGATAAGAAATATTGAATCGCTGACTGGTCTTGGGTTATCGAACCGACTTACTTCCATTTACAATCGGTCCGCCGGCCACGCTGGCGCCTTCACAGCAGGCCTCTGCCGCGGCTAAATTGCCGTGGCTTTGATTCGAGTCTCCGCCGGCCGCGCATGGGTAGAGCGCCGGCGAGCCGTTGTTACCGCCCAGAGGCGTAATGCCGCCGCGTCCCGTTTTAGTAGGGCACATCGGATGATCAATAGCTTTCTTCCAACCTTCGGGCTGACAAAGTTAGCATTTCATCCATGTTGCAAGATGGCTTATTGCGCCACCCATTCTCTATTCTTATGCGCGAGAGCGTAAGGAAATTGCAAGGAAACCATACTGAGTTATATAAGCCCGCAAGTTACTTGCCATAAGGCGCACGAAGCGCTATCCGCTTGTTAGTTACTTGAGGCTGACAGTCCCTGGCCGATTTTGCCCAATAATTCTTTAGGTGCTTATGTTCACCTGCGCCAAGGTCATGCGTCTATCGTTAGACAAATTGTTCCTCTCTTAGAGGTTTCCCCATCTGCCTTGAGTCTTGAGCCGGACTCTGTCCCGCGACAGCGTGTGAGCAGTGCGTGGTGGTCGTTGGCCGGCAATTCCCAGTCGCCCTCCGATCCCTATCTACCGATCTTCTTACCCGCCTTCGCTGCCGTGGTCTTCCCCGCCTTCTTGCCTTTCTTTCCAGTTTTTTTCGCCGGCGGTGCGGGGGTTGCGGCCGCAGGCGCCAGCAGCGGGATCAGCTTGCCCGCAATCGGCGAACCGAGCCCGGTGCACGCATCCCACCCCGGCCCCGCTGAAAACGCCCCATTATTCCCCTGCGTAATGTCGTTGAATGCCGTGGCCGCCTTGGCCGCATAAAGAGCCGGCTGGATAAATCCAACCTGCGTGCCCAGTTGCTGATTGGCCACCGCCACAAGCCCCGCCCACAGCGGCGCCACCGCGCTGGTGCCCCCAATCACGGATGTCTGCCCGTCCACGCGAATCGTGTATCCGGTGGCTGGGTCGGCATCTCCGGCCACGTCCGGCACGCCGCGTCCGCCGGCGCTGCCACTCGGCGCCGGCACCTTCGCATTCGCCTGCCACGTAGGCATAGCAAACACGGTGCTCACTCCGCCCCCGGTCGCGCCTTCCTGGTTCGTCAACTCGTTCCACACCACCTCGGAAACAATTGTCGAACCGTTTGCGTCCAGCTTCGTTCCTCCACAGCACAGCACGTGAGGGCTCGAACCCGGAAAGTCCACGTTGTTGCCCGTCCCTCCGTCCGTCGATCCGTTGTCCCCCGCCGCCACCGTAATCGTGACCCCCAGCGCGGCGGCCGACTGGCAAGCCGCGTCCAGCGCCGTCATCGCCTGCGCTGTCCAGCTCGATTCCGGACCACCCCAGCTGATCGAGATCACGCTCGGCTTGTTGGTCGTGTCGTGGACTGCGGTCGTAATCGCGTCAATAAACCCCTGGTCGGTGTTGGGCGTAAAGTAAACGGCGATCTTTGCCCCGGCCGCCACCGATCCAGCCACTTCAATATCCAGCATCACTTCCCCATCCGCGCTGCTAGCCGTAGACGGCGCATTTTTGCCGCCATCCACCGGCACCGCGGTGATCCCGGGCGAGGTCAGCCCCAGCGTTTTGAAATAAGCGGCCAGGTCGGCCTGCCGGTAGCCCCCGCCCAGCTCGATGATTCCGATCGTCTGCCCCGCTCCGCTGGCCTTGGCTGGAAATTGATACGCCTGGGCAACCTGGACCGGTGTGTAGCTGCTCGGCACGGCGCTTGCGGTCGTGTTCGCAGTGCGCACGCGAAAGTGCGGCTGGGCCTGCGGTCGATTGTCCAACCCCAGCACTGCCTCTACCGCGCCCGTCAGCGATGCAGGCAGCTGAATCCCGCCCTCCCGCACGCGGTACTCCTGGCCCTCAATCAACTTTTGCTCCAGCGTCACGCCAAACGCCTTCTGCATGTCCGCGGCCGTGCCCGTCAGCTGCATCGTGCGCCGCGCCACTGCGGTCGGATCGCGCTCGACCTTCAGGTTGAACTCCTTTGCAAACGCGCGCACCAGGCTCATCGCATCCGGATCGGCGGCGTGATGCTTCTTGAATTCAGCCCGGCTCACCCTTGCCGGCCCGCTCGCCCGCCCGCCCCGCCGGTTGATCTGCAGCGGCTCTTTCCGTTTCACAATCACTGAAACGGTCATCATCGACTTCGCCGGCGTGGCCTTCACTTGCCCCGCAGTAGGGGCTGCCGCCTTCTCGCTTCCAGGCAGCACGACGCGCGGCTGTCCCGCAAAACGCGGAGTTTGAACACTGGGGGATTTTGCCATGTTGCGCCTCGTCTCTCGTCCGTCTCCCGTAGCTTTTTAAAAGCGGAAGACCGGACAATTCCGAATCATAATCCAACTTTCCCTAATCATACGCAGCGATTTGCAGGGCGACGCGTCTTCATCATTTGCAACTCGAATGCATCCTCAGCCAGACGACACTTCAGCAGAATGTACGACCGAACCCATCAGCCGAACCGCCCGCCCCATCTGTTCCGCCGTGGTGCTCCCAAAGCCCAGCACGAATCCTTGTCTCGGCTTGTCGCTCAGGTACGACGGCGACAGCGGCCACAGCCAAAGCCGTTCGCGCGCCGCTCTCACTGAAATTTCAACATCGCGGAATCCCTCCGGCAGAGTCATCGCCAGGTGCATGCCGGCCTCGGAGCCATGAATCTCAAATCCACGCTCGGCGGGAAACTCCACGGCCAGATTTTCAATCAACGCCGCGCGCCGCTCTTTATAAACCTGGCGCATCTTCCGGATATGCCGCGTAAAATGCCCCTCGTTGATGAAATCCGCCAGCACTTCCTGATGAAGATAAGCCGGAAAGATATCCATCGCGTGGCGAACCGAGACAAAGCGGTCGACCAGGTCGCGGGGAACCACCAGGTAGCCCAGTCGCAGCGAGGGAAACAACACCTTGCTGAAGGTGCCTATATAAATCACGCGTGAGTTGATATCCAATCCGTGCATCGACGCGACAGGAAGACTTTCATAGCGATATTCGCTGTCGTAGTCATCTTCGATAATCCATGCGCCTGCGCTCTGCGCCCAATTCAACAGTTGAATGCGGCGCGACGCGCTCATCGTGGACCCCAGCGGATATTGGTGGGAGGGAGTCACAAACGCAGCCCGCGCCCTGAAGGCGCGTTTCATGCCCACGCTCACCACCATGCCTTCCTGGTCCACCGGAACCGGGATGAGCCGGCAGCCCGCGGCCTTCAGCACAATCCGCTCCAGCGAATACCCCGGCTCCTCCACCCATACCGAATTGCCCGGATCGAGCAGCACTCGCGCGGTAATGTCCAGCGCCTGTTGCGACCCGGAAACCACCAGGATCTGGTCCGATTCGCATTTCACGCCGCGAGCCGTCCGCAGATAATTGCAGATGGCGTCGCGGAAACGCTCCGCGCCGCGCGGGTCGATATGGTGGATCGCGCGCACATGAGGATTCCGGCTGTGACGCCCCACAAGCGCCGACCAGATGGGAAACGGAAACTGGTCCAGTGCCGGCTGGTGAACGCCAAACGATCCCCATCCACGCAACATCGGTGTCCTGGGAAACAATGGATAGAGCGCGGAACGGCGCGACACCGGACGAGGCCCAGCCGGGTTCTCCACCGGGTCCTCGGCCCGTTGCGGCACCGACATCAGTTGTTCGGGCAGCGAACTGGAAATGAAAGTTCCCGCGCCGATGCGGCTTTCAAAGTACCCCTCTGCAAGCAACTGCGCGTATGCATTGAGCACCGGAAAACGAGAAACATGCAGTTGCGCGGCCAGTTCCCGGCTGGATGGAATCTGCTCGCCGCAGCGCATGTCCCCGCGCAGAATAGCCGCGCGATATCCGTCGTAAATCTGCTTGTGCAGCGGAGTCGCCGAACTGCGATCCACAGCCAGCAAGGGCAAAGTTCCGTGAAGTGCGTTCTTCACCGCCTCAGTATAGTGGCTCGCATCAAACTGGCACAAGTGGCTATGGTCACCGACCACTTGTTTGCGCGAAATTCGTATGGGGATGTCTGTCTCGCGAAAAAGGAAGGTCTATGCCGCATCGCGTAACGGCTGAAACTCTGCGCTTGATCGAGGTCTGTGGGCGCGTCTTTGTCGCAGTCGCCATGGTCGGTTTCGGCGTCCAGCATTTTGTCTATAGAGGCTTCCTGGCCGGCGTCGAACTCCTTCCCGAGCGGCTTCCAGGCCACACCGTCTGGGCCGATCTGACCGGCGCCGTGCTGATTGTCTGCGGCGTTCTCATCGCCATCGACAAGCGCTCCCGTCTGGCCGCCATCATCCTCGCCAACCTCTTTTTCCTGAGCGAACTTTTCCGCCGACTTCCGGGAATCGGAGCCATCGTGCAGGATCTCAGCAAGCGCACTGTGGTCTTTGAAACCCTCTCTCTCGGCGCCGGGTGCCTGATCCTTGCCGCCATGCTGCCCGATGGCGAGTCGCAGACTCCCGGCGCGCACTCAGGCCCGTCTCCAAACTCCATCGCGGCCAGCCAGACAGCCGCCATCGTCGGCCGCATCTTCCTGGCCGTCTCCGTGGCCGTCTTTGGCTGGACCCACCTGCTGATTCCCAAATTCATTGCCTATCTAATCCCGGCCTGGATGCCGGCCCGTCTTTTCCTGGCTTACTTTACTGCTGTCGCATTCATCGCCGCTGCCATCGCCATCGCCACCAAAATTGCTATTCGTCCCGCGGCAAATCTTCTCGGCCTGATGTTTTTTCTGTGGGTTGTCACTCTGCATGCTCCTCGCGTGGCGGCCGCCTTGCATAACCCGGACGAGTGGAACAGCCTCTTCATGTGCCTGGCCATGAGCGGGATTTGCTTTGTACTGGCCGCTTCCTTCGACCCCGCTCGGCAAGAAAGTCACTCTGCAGTTGAATCGGGACCTGCGCACACTGTCGCCCTTCGATTGATTCGTCCGGCCCCCGCGAATGCGCCTCGAGTGTTTGCAAACCGGCCCCAGGTCGAGCAGGCAACGCAAATCGGAGACAAGAAGAGAGATTCCGCATAGCTCATCCTCCGGAAGGTCACGCGATCCGCGACGTTCGGAGAAATTCGCTTCAAGGCCTGATAAAGTGCTGGCAGGACTCTGCCATGAAAACTAAAGATCATCGCCCCAAGTGGAAGACTCTTTCAGCTTTCGCCATCATTTATTTCGTGTGGGGATCCACGTTCCTCGCCATTCGCATCGGTGTGCATGAAGTTCCGCCTTTTCTTTTCGCGGCCGTGCGATTCCTGGTTGCGGGCCTTGTTCTCTACGGCTGGATGATCGCCAGGGGCGAGCGCTCACCGACCGCGCGCCAATGGATATCGGCATTCTTCCTCGCTCTGCTGATCTTCGTCTTCGACTACGGTGTGTTGTTCTGGGCCGAGCAGCGCGTGCCTTCGGGCATTGCCGCCGTCATGATGGCCACCATTCCGGTCTTCATGGCGCTCTCTGAAATCGTCCTCCTGCGCACGCAGAAGCTCACCGCTCGCCTGACCCTTGCGCTCCTGGTCGGCATCGCCGGCGTCGCCGTGCTGATGAGTCGATCGTTCAACCTCGGTGGCGCACCCATAGACACGCTAGGCGCAATCGCTTTGATCTTTGCATCCATCAGTTGGTCGGTAGCCTCGGTGCTTACGCGCAAACTCCAACTACCGCCCTCCAAAGTCATGAGCTCCGGCGCGCAAATGTTGGCCGGTGGAGTGCTTCTCACGCTCGCTGCCGCCGGCCTGGGCGAATTTCGTCACTTTCATCCATCGACCGTCTCGCGCGCAGCCTGGCTGGCTTTGCTCTATCTCATCGTCGCCGGCTCCATCATCGGCTTCACCGCCTACGTGTGGCTGCTTCACCATGAATCGCCAACAAAAGTCGGCACCTATGCATATGTCAATCCAGTGGTTGCCGTATTGATCGGATATTTCTTCGGCGGCGAAGCGCTCGGCCTGCGCACCATTCTGGGCACCCTGTTTGTTCTCATCGGCGTGATCGTCATCACCACCACGCCCGCAACCAAGCCAGCCGTTACGCGCGCAGCGTAAAGTGCCGACCAACACCTGGCCTGGCTCCTATAAGTCCATAACTCCCAAGTTGACATCCAAAGGTCCGCTCGACATGCTGTCGAGGCTTACCCCACCGGCACCAGCGATAAGTCGGGCTGCTGATTCGGCGGCGCATTCACCATCCGTATCGGCTCGGGTGTGGGAGAGAGATGCAGCGTCTTTTCGCGCCCCGCGAAGCGCACCCATCCACTCTTCTGGTCAAAGGTCACCGCGAAATTCTGCATCGGGCAAGAACCGAAGTTCGCCAGCGGAAAGGCAGGGTTGATTTCGACAAACGGTCGCTTGAACGTGTAAGCACCCAAACGCACATCGGCGGCCAGCATCGCGCCCTTCACCTGGAATCGCGTAGAAAGAGAATGCGCGTTGCTCAGGCTGGTGGCTTGGGTTGAGAACTTGAGCCGCGATGCCAGACCTTCAGGCAAGCTAAGGCCCCCGCCACCGGAATCGAGCTGCGCATCGATATGTGTCCCGCCGATCGCCAGGGTCACTACAGGAATCCCATCGGGCATGCGAAACGGAAGCACCGTGCGCTCCCCATCAGGCTTCAGCAATCCCGAGGCAAGCGCCATCTGCCGGTTAGGATAGTCGAGAGTCAGCAGGTAGTTGCGAAACAGAACGAACCCCAGCAGCCCCTGGCAGAATCCATCTCCGCCGTTCAAGTTATGCACAGCGGCTTTCACCCCGGTGAATTCGACCCCTGCCACCTGCAACGATTGCAGCACCACCATCGGCACACTTCGGCTGCCTTTGCCGCTGGGATCGTTGAGCCGGATCCGACCCGCTTCCGACAGGCCCAGTTGATTCACCAGGTCCGAGGTAACAAACGCTTCTCCGCCCGTGCCAGTGTCGATGACGAACCGAAACGGACCCTTCCCGTTCACCATCACCATCACGTACGGCTTGCCGTGCCTGATATCCAGAGCAGCCGAGTGAGTATCCTGCTGGGCTGGCGCGATCACGGCCATCCCCAAAAGAACACTTGCGAAGACGAGATTGAAATTCTTGCACATTGCAAATGTCCCCGTGGGTCCGTCGGCACGAAGGCCATTTTTAATACTTCTCCTCCAAACAGGTCGGAGGCAATAACCACTTTGTACGCTTTTGCCATAGCCACAGGCATGGTTTTTTCCTGAATCGATTTACTTTAGAACCTATATACGACAGAAGCCACCGACTTGAATGATTCAATCAGGTCGCCACTATTCCCCATTCCCTATTCCCTGTTCCCTGCTTTTACGTTCTCTGCTTTTACTTCAGGTAGGCCCGCACCAGGTCGATCAGATCCTCAGCCAGCTCCGGGGCAATCTGCTCTTTGACCCCATCCACTAGGTGAAAACGGATATGCGTCTCCAGCACCTCGCCCATCAGCCCGTTGACCCCGCCCCGCACCGCCGCCAGCAGCATCAATTGCCCCCCACAGTCCTCATCCGCTGCCAGCGACCGCTCCACTGCGTCCAGTTGCCCGCGCAACTTCCGAAGCCTCTGCAACAGCTTCAACTTCTCTCGCTCCTGGTGAGACATGGCACACCTCCTCTTGACACTACCCACCCCCGGTATGGTACATACCGAGTGGGGGTATAGTTGCGCTCCCATTGTAGCCCTTCGTTTCTTCGCTTTGCATCCAAACCACAAAGGCCTTTCCATGACCCGGCTCCTCGGTGGCTCGTTCAACCCGCTCCGCCCTGCCCGCGTCTGTCTGGCCCTCGCCCTTGGCTTGGCGCCCGTCCCCGCCTTCACACAGGCTCCCGATTCTCTGCCCGATCCCCCTCAGCCTCAACCCCAACCGCAATCTGTGCAACGATTTGCGCTGTTTGTTTCCGCCCGCCCAGGCCTCGCGCCTGCAGCCGACCGTGTCGCCATCCAGACCGCGAATGCAACTCCCGCGACCCCCGATCCCCCGGACCAGCCCGTCGTCAACGCCTTCCCCCACCCCGATAACAGCCTTTGGTGGCTCTCCGGCCAGGCCAACATTATCTTGCAGGGCCGCTTGCCGTTTCACTCCCCCTACCAGGGCACTAACAGCTTTCGCAACTCGGCCGAATACAAGACCTCCATGGTTGGCACCTTTTACACTGCGTTGCGTCCGTCGCGTTCCACGCGCTACGCCACCGATTTCATCTTCGATATCGAGGCCGCCGAAGGCCGTGGGCTCAGCGAAGCCTTCGGCCTGGCCGGCTTCACCAACCTCGACGTCGTGCGCAACCCCAACCTCGGCAAGCTCCCCTACATCGCGCGCTACCAGATCCACCAGGTCATCGGCTTCACACAGGAGACCACCGGCCAGGATCCCGGCTTTTTCGCGCTTGCCCCCAGCGTACCCGTGCGACGCGTCGAATTCCGCATCGGCAAAATGGGCGTGCCCGACTTCTTCGACCTCAACAAGGTCGGCACCGACAGCCATTTGCAGTTCATGAATTGGACGATCGACAACAACGGCGCATGGGACTACGCCGCCGATACCCGCGGCTACACGGTCGGCGGCATGGCCGAATACGATGACCGCATCTGGAGCATCCGCTACGGCATCTTCGCCATGCCCGTCGTCGCCAACGGCATTAATCTGGACTGGGCCTTCAGCCGCGCCCACGGCCAGAACGGCGAATTCGAACTCCGCCACAGCTTCATTCCCAAACGCAGCGGAACCGAGCGCCTGCTCTTTTACGCCAACCGCGCCCACATGGGCACCTACCGCGAAGCCGTCGACGACTTCCTCAACGGCTCTGACACCGCCAATTACGGCGTAACTGTGCCCACCATCACTCTCCATGAGCACTTCGGCGCGCTCAAATACGGCTTCGGCTACAACACCGACCAGGAAATCACGGACAATCTCCGCGTCTTCGTCCGCTTCGGATGGAACGAGGGCCAGCATGAATCCTTCGCGTACACCGAGGTCGACCAGACCGTCCTGGCCGGCGCCGACTATGCGTTAGCCCGCTGGCATCGCCCCGTCGACAAGATCGGCCTCGCCGTCGTCTCCAACGCCATCAAGAGCGACCACCAGGAGTATTTGAAGTTAGGCGGACTCGGCTTCCTGCTCGGCGACGGCAAACTCAACTACGGCCGCGAAAACATCGTCGAGAGCTATTACACCTGGCACGCCTGGCGCGGCATGTTCTATGCCGTCGATGTCCAGCACATCGCAGACCCCGGCTACAACCGCGATCGCGGCCCCGCCTGGGTCGGCTCAGTCCGCGCCCACGTAGATTTCTAGGACCAAGTTGAAAAATCTCGTTGCATGAAGGGTACGGGCTTCAGCCCGTACGTAAGCCCAGAGAAATGAGCGGGGTTTTAGCCCCTGAGGCTCAGATGTTGGGGCTTCCAATGCTTTTTCAACAAGCTTCTAAAGCGACATCGACTTTAGTCACAGCTACTGAGCCGCCGCAGCCGCCAACGCGGCCACGCCCGCAATATTCTGCAGCAATTCCGGCGGCGCTCCGTGCCGCTCCAATAAGTATTCAGGGCTGTTATAGGAGATCCAGGTCTTTCCGTCACCATCATCCCAAATCAGAATCTTAAGCGGCAGATCGATCGCGATACTGGGAGCGGCCACCATGAGTGGAGTGCCGGCCTTGGGGCTCCCAAAAATCAGAAGCTTGGTGGGCCTCATTTCCATTCCTGCTCTCGCAGCCTCGCCGCTATGGTCTACCAACGCGAACAGGGCAATTCCCTTCGTCGCAAGTATTCCTTTGAGCCTTTCCACTGTCTCGTCCACAGGATGACTGCTGGGTATGTTCACGATCCCTTTATCTCGGCTCATCGTCATAGTTTTCGCCTCTCTGCCCGTTACTACATCAGCGCGCTTTTTTTCTGGTGCAGGGATGGGAAACAACGGACCACTTTTAACTGGGCACCCCAGAGCCTGCCCTGAGCAAAGTCGAAGGGTCTCGATTTTGAGACCTGGGATAGCTGGAATTTCAACGCGCGAAATTGAACTGGGATCCGGCTTACTTCCCCGCCCCATCCGAAGGCAGCGCGACAATCACCTCGCCCGGCTTGGCATAGTGCAGCTTTTCCCGCGCCTCGTGCTCAATCGCTTCGGGGTCGGACTTCAGCCGTTCAATCCGCTCCCGCAACTGCGCGTTCTCCTGCTCCAGGTCCTTGATCTCCCTTTGCAGTTGCAGGTCTTCGGCTCGCTTCTTGTGCCACACGGATAGGCCGTGCTCGCCGTTGATCACGTGCCAGGTCAGCAACAGTGCCAGCCCCACCGCCACCACCGTGCCCGCCGGACGCCACACGCGCAGCGTCCAGTCCAGCGCCCGCTTGGGCATCGGCGCGCCCGTCTCCGATTGCGTCGTCTCGTCTGCCATTCAACCTCTGTCTGCTTTTAAAGGGCACGGCTTTAGCCGAAATATGTTTTGAAAGGGCACGGCTTTAGCCGTGCCAACCGCCGCCAAAAAAGAACCACGGGGCTTTAGCCCCCCGAGGGAATCTCTGCCTTCAAAATGAGACTCCTTCAGAGCTCCCCTACCCCATCACAAACTTTTCCGCGGCCGCCTTCAGCGCTTCCATATCCTGTTCGCTGCGCGCTTCCGTATAGGCCCGCACCACCGGCTCCGTCCCTGAAAGCCGGTAGCACACCCACGACCCATCTTCCAACACCAGCTTCAGCCCGTCGGTGCGCACCACGGCAGTCACCTTGCGTCCGCCCAGCTCCGTCGGATCGGCCTTCAACTTCTCAGTGAACGCGGCCTTCACCTCCGGGGTCAAGTGGAAGTTCTCCCGAACCGGATAGAAGGAACCAACCTTGCTAAAGAGTTCCTTGAGTTGTACGCCCAGGCTTTTGCCCCGCGTCGCCACCATCTCCGCCACCAGCAACCCGGCAATGATCCCGTCTTTCTCCGGCACGTGGCCGCGAATCGTCATCCCCGCGGATTCCTCGCCACCAATCGCAATCTTGTCCTGGTTGATCAGCTCGCCAATGTACTTGAACCCCACCGGTGTCTCGTACAACGGAACCTTGTGATACTCAGCCAGCGCATTGATCAGGTTGGTCGTCGCCACGCTCTTGGCCACCCCGTTCTTCCATCCCCGCGTCTCCACCAGGTAGTCGAACAGCAGCGCAATCACATAGTTCGGTTGCAGAAACGTTCCATCTCCATCCACAATTCCGAAGCGGTCCGCATCTCCATCGGTCGCAATCCCCAGCGCAGCGCCAATCTCCTTCATCTTTGTCTTGCAATCGCCCAGCAGATGATCGTCCGGCTCCGGCGCATGCCCGCCAAACAGCACATCGCGATAATCGTGAACCGTCTCCACAGCCACTCCCGCCTCGCGCAGCACATCGGAACTGTACCCGCGTCCCGCGCCCCAAAACGGATCGTAGACCACCCGAATGCCTGACTTGGCAATCGCCTTCACATCCACCAGCTCCGCCAGCCGCTTCAGAAACGCCGGCTTCACGTCAGCCGTCTCATACCCCTTTACCGGCTTGATGAGGCTTGGAATATGCTCGCCTCCGTTGCCGCCGTCGAGGGTCACAATCGCCGCCTCAATCTGCTTCGTCACCTCGGGCAGCGCGGGAGCTCCGTCGTGCGTTGAAAACTTAATGCCGTTGTACTCAGGCGGGTTATGCGAGGCGGTAAAGTTGATGGCCCCCGCAGTCTTCAGCGTACGCACCGCGTAAGCGATCGCCGGCGTCGGCGCAGCCTCCGGAATCACAATCGGCGTAACCCCCGCGCCCGCCAACACGCCCGCCGCAATCTCCACAAACGTCTCACCCAAAAATCGCGGATCGCGCCCCACCAAAACCCGATACGGGCCCGCCTGCGTCTTCACATACGCCGCAATCCCTGCCACCGCCAGCCGGATATTGGCCACCGTAAACTCGTCCGCCACAATCGCCCGCCATCCCGAAGTCCCAAACTTGATTGCTTTTCCCATCGCATTTCTCCATCCGCGCCGCCGTCACCGGCCGCAACGTCCATACTGCCCTACTCAGATGCTCTCGGCAAGCGAGCCATATCAAATCAAACTTAAGCCCGGGTGCGGTTGCAATTCTATCCGTCCCGATGGCATGCTCCCCGCAAGTTGCCTCTTGACCAAAGGTGTCCAATGGAGTACAAAAGGACACGCAGACCGTCGTCGAGACGCCGGGCTATCTCAAGCAAGCCGAAGCCATCTTCAGTCAGACGGAACGCGATCGGATAGTCGCCATGGTAGCTGCAAACCCGGCGTGCGGAGAGGTCATGCAGGGCGCCGGCGGCTTCCGCAAGGTTCGGGTCGCCCGCCGAGGCATGGGAAAACGTGGCGGCGCGCGCGTAATCTACATTCTGCGAGGCGAAGCTTTTCCCATCTTTCTCATCGCGGTCTACGCCAAGAATGAGAAGGAGAATCTGACCCGGCAGGAACGCAACCTGCTGGCCAAACGCGCCGACGAGATCTTCGAGAAGTACAGGGAGGGAAATGCATGGCAACCATATTCAAAGACCTGATGAGCGGATTGGATGAAGTGGATGCATTCCTCTCCGGGAAGAAGGCTGGCTACAAGGTCAACCTGCCCGCTCAAGTGGATGTGAAGCACATTCGGAAACGTCTAAAGATGACGCAATCCACCTTCTCCTCGACTTTCGGTTTCAGCCTGGACGCAGTCAAACACTGGGAAGGGGGGCGACGCACACCGGAGTCTTCCGCCCGAGCCTTTCTGACCGTCATTGCTAAGAATCCCAGCGCCGTCATCGCAGCTCTGCACCCGCAACTGCGTCAACTCAATTCCAAATAATCGCTCGCGCAAGGCGCGATTTGCGTGGTATTTTGCTCAAGCAGCGCTGCCCTTGACGAACGCACACAAATAACCCATGTCCGACGCCCCGCCAGTCCGCCCGCCAGTCCGCATCGTCCTCACCACCGCCGCCACCCGCGACGAAGCCGCCCGCCTTGCCCGCATCCTGGTCGAAGAACGCCTCGCCGCCTGCGCCACCCTCATCCCCGCCGTTCAATCCATCTACCACTGGCAGGGCCAGGTTGAGTCCGCCACCGAGACCCTGATGCTGCTCAAGACCGGCCCTGATCAGCTGGACGCGCTTGAAGGCCGCCTCCACCAATTGCACACCTATCAGACCCCCGAGTTCCTGGTTCTCGACGTCGAAGCCGGCAGCCAGACCTATCTCGACTGGCTGCAAGCCTCCCTTCGCCGGGTCTGAAGCCCTGCCGCGCAAACAACCCAGACTTCAGCCACGCTTCTGATATTCTGGCTTGGGGCAGCTTTCCAATTCCTGTTGAGCCTCCGCAACTGCGGCCGGCTCCCCTGGCTCGGAAATCCGCTCGTCGCCGCAATGCTCTGGTTAATGATTGGTCTTCTCGTCTCGGTCGGAGCGCTACTGTTTGTCGCTGCGGGCGCGGCGCGTCACATCTGGCTCCGGCGAGCCGAGCTTCGCAAGGGAAATCAGGGGGGACACAAATCCAATGACTCCGCAGATGACGCTGATTCCGAACCTGAACTCTAAGGGAAATTCCGTGAACTTGCAACCCAGCCTGGCAGCCAGCCTGGAAACGCGCGAAACGTTCTCCGCACCGTCGACCACGGTCGCCGTCCCCATCGCTCGTCCGTTTGCAACGCCGCGCAACGGCTGCATCGTCATCGCAGGCAGCGTCTTCGTCGCGCTCTGCGCCCATGCGTCCATTCCCCTCTACTTCACCCCCGTGCCTCTCTCGCTGGCGCCTTTTGCCGCCATGCTCCTGGGCCTATTGTTCTCCCCGCGCCTGGCCGCGGCCACCCTGGGCGTTTACCTCGTCGAAGGCGCGATGGGACTGCCCGTATTCGCCTTCAGCCCGCTCTTCCCCGGCGGTCTGGCTCATCTTCTCGGGCCCACTGGCGGCTACCTGCTGGCCTACCCGCTGGCTGCGCCCTTGATCTCATTTCTTTGGCGCCGCATGCGCCCCAGCCATGGCCGGGAATTTCGCACGGCTGTCTTCAGCGCCGCCGCCGGCAGTCTGGTCATACTGGCCTCCGGCGCTCTTTGGCTTGCCGCCCTCACTCATGCTTCGGCTCAGTCCATTCTCAATCTCGCCGTCGTCCCGTTTCTGCCCGGCGACGCGCTCAAAGTCATCGCCGCCGCCGCAATAGCCGCTGGCCTGCAGCGCTTCCGCCACCAGAACAATTAGCAGCATCTAAGTATCATTGCAGTCTTTTATTGCCTTGAAAGGACCTACCTCACTGTGAGTACCCATCCAGCCGCAGTCGCTACGCCGCCCGCCATCATCGACATCTCCATCGCCCATAGTCCGGACTCCGATGATGCCTTCATGTTCTATGGCCTGGCCACCAACAAGGTCCGCGTTCCCGGCTATCGCTTCAACCACACCCTCTGCGATATCGAGACCCTCAACCGCCGCGCCCAGGATGAAGCCTTCTTCGACGTGACCGCCATCAGCTTCCACGCCTATCCCTACATTCAGCAGAACTACGCGCTCATGGGTTGCGGCGGCAGCGTTGGCGAGGGCTATGGCCCCATGGTCGTCTCCAGCCGCAAACTCGCTCCCGGCGACCTCGGCAAAATCAGGATCGCCGTTCCCGGCACCCTGACGACAGCCTATCTGGCGCTCAAAGTCTTCAATCCCGACGTTGAAACCGTCACCGTCCCCTTTGACCGCATCATCCCGGAGATTCTCGCCGGCAACTACGAGGCCGGCCTCATCATCCACGAGGGCCAGCTCACTTACTCCTCAAGCGGTCTCTATAAAGTGCTCGATCTCGGAGTCTGGTGGCGTGAAACCACCGGCCTCGTCCTGCCTCTCGGCGGCAACGCAATTCGCCGCTCCCTGGGCGCCGATTCCATGAGCCTGGTCACCAAAGCGGTCCGCGACAGCATCCAGCACGCTCTCGACAACCGCGAACAGGCCCTCGAATACGCCATGCAGTTTGCCCGCGATCTCGACGCCCGCCTCGCCAACCGCTTCGTCAGTATGTACGTCAACGACCGCACCCTGGACTACGGCCCCGACGGCCGCCAGGCCATCCGCAAGCTCCTCGACCTAGGCCATGAGCGCGGCATCATCCCCATCGCCCCTCAGGTCGACTTCGTGGATTAGCGCCGCCTCGATGCAACCGCCTCATTCCTTCGCCATGGCCAGCATCTTCCGCATGAAATCATCCTCCGGAAATTCCTTTACATACTGTTCCATGGCAGCCTCTGCTCTTTGATACTGTTGGCCGGCTATCAGCCGGTCAATCAGGCCTCTCTGCAAGAGCCCGTTGAATGGGTCCAGAGCAACCGCCTTATCCGAGGCGGCAATCGCTTCCGTTATCTGTCCGCGCCCCGCAAGGGCCTCTGACAGGTACGTGTAGGCCATCGGTTGCTGAGGATCCAGTTGCAGCGAATGCTGAAAATGATCGATGGCTTTCTCGAGCTCTCCAGCCTTCAGGTCTCTGCGCCCCAGCGCCAGTTGAACTGAGGCATGATTGGGATCCGATTGCTCTAACTGCGACAATGTCTTCAAATAGGACGGAAGATACTCTGGTAGGCGATCCGATATTTCGAGGTAGGCCTCCAACAGGCTCAACGCTGGTATATCGTCGGTCCGCCCAGGGACACGATTCAGATGAATCAGGTCAGGCAGGGAAGCCGTCGTCTGCTGATAGGCTTCTTCAGGCCACGCCTCGCCAGGTCGAACAAGAATTCGATGATTGGTCAGGCTTGTATGGGCGATCTCGCGCGTGCTTCGCTTAGGCATGTGGCACCCAATGCAGTTATCGGCTGGAGTGGTCTGCTGGCGAGCTTCAAGAGGGAGCGTGCAAATTTTCGAGGCATGGCACCCGATGCATTTCTGATTGAAATATGCCGGAGCCTCAGCCTCTGAAGGCTCGACATGCGGATCGTGGCAGGTCGCGCAACGCAGCTGTCCGGCAGTGGCGCGATAGCACTTGCTCATCGTCATCGCATAATAGTGCTGCACGTGATCGCTGTCGTCGGGGCTGTCGCGTTTCCTTGGAACCATCAGGATCGAGAAAGTATCGTCGAGCGGAGTTCCCGGACGAAAATCCCGGTACATCTTGCCCGGCCTTGGAACCCTGCTGTCGCCGTCCTCGTG
>PMOF01000139.1:0-12300 GCA_003162495.1 Acidobacteriaceae bacterium | reverse complement strand
ATGTGCGCTGCGCCCGGCCCGTGGCAGTTTTCGCATCCGATGGCCGCCGGAGGGGGTGTCGCCGGGTCAATCTTTCCCGTAACTTCGTTGACTGGCGTGGGCTGGCCGCTGTGGCAAAATATGCAGCCCGCCAGGATTTCACGATTGAATCCCAGATCCTTCCGCTCATATCCGGGCGAAAGCTCCCACTTCTTCGCACTGGAATAGAACGACAGAGGCGCTTCGAAAAGATAGTCGCCGCGCTTGACCAGTGCCCCATAGCCATTAGCGCCCGCGCCAATGATCCACCCGTTCTCAATCGTATTGCGAAACACCTCTTGTCCATCGGCAGCGGTTTGATACTCGCTCTGAAACAGATTTCCGTTTTGCCCGAAAATCTCGAAATGACGGTCCAGAGTCTGACTGTACATGGTGTCGGGGATAGGCAGGGTTTTTACAAGGGCCGGCGTTACGCGTGTCAGCGAGCGCCCCATTTCTGTGCGGGAAAAGTTCGAATAAATGTCCAGATGGCAATGGGCGCATGCGGCCGATCCCACATATCCCTCCTGGCCGGAATGCGCTGGAATGCTTGAGGCTTCGGTCCCCGCAACTTCGGCCTTTGGCGACTGATTCTGCTGCGCTTCAACAGTCGCCTGCAAGTGCGGCCGAAATCCCCACAGCAAACACAAGAAGATAACAATCAGGATCAGGGAAGAACAAACACGCGGGATCGACATCCGCCGATAGATTGCCTGAGCTGTCATTCTAGCCATAGACGTAATCTACCTCATTAAGTCGCAGCCGGCACCCCTGTCAGCCGCGGCAGATAAAACAGGTCCGCTCAGTCATATCACTAGCTTTTTGATAAGCTCTTGGTGTTCCGTTACCGGCTGAGTACACAGTCTTCCGCATCTGCCCCGAGAAACTCCTGAAACACATCATTCGACACCATTCGCCCCCGCGCCGTCAGCCGAACCGCCTTCCCATCGGAACTCAGCAGCCCATCCTCGACCAGCCGCCCAACAACCTCCATCGCTGCCGCAACCATCTCGCGCCCAAACTCCCGCTCCACCGCCGCCACATCCACTCCCGCATTCAACCGCAGCCCCAGGAACCACGCCTCCTCGTGCTGCCGCTCCGGAGAGAGCCACGCGGTCTCCGCCGGCTGCGGTCCCTCAAGAAAAGCCCCCAGCGCATCCGTGGTCGTCGATCTCAACACGAACTCTTCAAGAGGCGATGCGGAAGGGCTAGCCTTGTCGAAGGGTACGGGCTTTAGCCCGTACATCTTCCCATCAAAATCAACCGGGGCTTTAGCCCCTGAGGTATTCTCTTCTGGGTCAACCTCCAGTGCCTTCCCATGTTCTGCTCCGGCCCCCCGCAGCATGGACGACGCATCCAGCCCCACTCCCAGATACGGCCGCCTCTCCCAATAGCGCAGATTGTGCCGCGATCGAAACCCCGCCCGGCTGAAATTCGAAATCTCGTATTGCTCCAGCCCCGCCTGTCCCAGCCTCTCGATCGCCCGCTCATACATCTGCGCAATCGCGTCGTCCATCGGAATCAGATCCGCGTGATAGCGCGCTCCGCCGGCCAGCATCTCACGACCAAGCCGCGAATCTTCGTCCACCTCCAGCATGTACACGCTCGCGTGCGCAACTCCGCTCTCCACCACTGCCTCAAGCGATTCCTCCCACGACGCAAACGTCTGCCCGGCCAGTCCCGCAATCAGGTCCACGTTCAGGTTCGCAATTCCCGCCTCACGCAACCGCCGCAAATCCTGCTCCACAATCTTCCGTCCATGCAGCCGCCCGCTCACCTGCGCCTCACGGTCGATAAACGATTGCACGCCCAGGCTCACCCGATTCACGCCCGCCGCCGCGAGCGCCTCCAGCGTCTCGTCCGCAATCTGCCCCGGCGCGCATTCCACCGTAATTTCGGCGTCCGCCTCCACGTCGAACTCCGCCCTCATCACCCCAAACAGCCGCGCCAGCAGCGCCGGTTCCAGCAAACTGGGCGTGCCCCCGCCCAGGTAAATCGTGTCCACGCGGCGCGGAAGGTCCACACCCATCTGCGCCGCCCACTCCCCGGCCGCGGTCAAATCTTGAACTACCCGCTCCACATAGCGCGCATGCTCGCTGGCCGGATAAACCCCCGAGGCAAAGTTGCAATAGGTGCACTTCGACCGGCAAAAGGGGATCGAAACGTAAACACCCAGCGTGTTTTTATTTGAAACCGGCATCCAAATGATTGTTTCACGCGTTCGCTGTCTTCGGCGCCCAGCTTCCGGTTTGCGCTCGTGCAAGAATCAAAGAGAGGAGTTCCCGTTTGAAAGTCTGGCCTTTCCTGGGCGTCACCTTCATCCAAGCCTTTTTGTTTCTCGCCCATTGGTTCATCTATCGCACCTGCATCGACTTCTGGTGGAGTCTCAGCCCCGCAGCCTCGCAAGGGCTCCGGATCGCGCTCTTTCTGCTGTCCATCAGCTTTATCGTCGCCGCGCTGCTCGCCTTCCGCTTCTCCAACTGGCTGGTCGCGCTTCTCTATAATTTCGCTGCCGTCTGGCTCGGCTTTTTGAACTTCATCTTTTTCGCCGCCTGCCTCTGCTGGCTTTTAGACGCTGCGCTAGGCCTGGCTTCGCTTCACCACCATCGTCCGCTCATCGCCGCAAGCCTCTTTGGCTTCGCTGTCCTGGCCGGCCTCTACGGCCTTTTCAATGCTCTCTGGATTCGCATTCGCCGCGTTCCCATCCAGCTTCCCAACCTGCCCGATTCCTGGCGCGGCCGCACCGCCGTGCTGCTCAGCGATCTGCACCTGGGCAACGTAAACGCCGCCGGGTTCAGCCGCCGCATCGTGGGCATCGTCAACCGCCTCCAGCCAGACATCGTCTTTATTCCCGGCGACTTCTTTGACGGCACCCCGGTCGACCCCGAGCAGCTCGCCGCTCCTTTCCGTCAGCTCACTCCGCCCTTCGGCATCTATTTCTCCACCGGAAACCACGACGAGTTCGGCGACCTGCCACGCTACCTCAAGGCGCTCACCGGCGCCGGCATCCGGGTCCTCGCCAACCACTGCGTCATCGCCGACGGCCTCCAGATCGTCGGCATCCCTTACCGCGATTCCACCAACATCCCCCGCGTCCGCCCCATCTTCGAGAGCCTTCGCCTGAGCCCCCACGAGCCCAGCATTCTGCTCAACCACGCGCCCAGCCGCCTGCCCCAGGTCGAACAGGCCGGCATCAGCCTCCAGCTCTCCGGCCACACCCATGGAGGACAAATCTTCCCCTTCACCTGGATCACCCGCCGCGTCTTCGGCAAGTTCACCCACGGCTTGCAGCGCTTCGGCGCGCTCCAGGTTTTCACCTCCTACGGCGTCGGCACCTGGGGCCCTCCCATGCGCGTCGGCACCCACCCCGAAATCGTGGTGTTTACCTTCGAATAGCCCTTCATGCTAAAATGTAGCTACGTTGCTACATTGGGGGTGCGCCGTGGCCATCACTACACTTTCCAGCCGGGAATTCAATCAAGACACCAGTCGCGCCAAGAAGGCCGCCCGCAAAGGCCCCGTGTTCATCACCGACCGCGGACGTCCCGCCCATGTACTGCTCACCATTGCGGAGTACCAGAAAATCACTAACAAGCAAGAGAGTATCCTCGACCTGCTGGCAATGCCGGAGGCCGACGCAATCGACTTTGATCCGCCTCGTCTCGGTGATGAACTTTTTCGCGCGGCTGACCTATCCTGATGCATTTGCTCGATACGAATGTCATCTCCGAGTTCCGCAAGCAAAGCACCGGCAAAGCAGATCGCCGCGTTGCAGCTTGGGCCAGGAGCGTGCCTGCGGATTCGATGTTTCTATCCGCCATCACCATTTCGGAGCTTGAATTGGGAACGCTGCTAATGGAACGTCGCGATCCGTTCCAGGGCGCACTGCTGCGATCATGGATGCAAAGCCACGTTCTTCCAGCATTTGGCGGGCGCATCCTGCCGGTCGATACTCCCGTTGCGATCAGGTGCGCGGCTTTGCATGTACCAAATCCCCGCTCTTATCGCGATGCCCTCATCGCCGCAACCGCGCTCGTTCATGGCATGACCGTCGTCACGCGCAACATCGCACATTTTCAACCAACAGGCGTCGCCATCCTCAATCCCTGGCAGCCCTGACCGCGCTCCGCCCCGCCCCTTCTGGTTTAAACTTGCTCGTCGGCTCAACAAGAGGTCGCCCCATGCGTTCGTCCAGCAAACGCTCTCTCACTCTCACGTCCATTGCACTCATCGCCGCCTTCGCCACCGCCGGCGCCCAGGCCCTTCCCGCCACTCCCGCCCAAAAGACCCTCGACTTCCCCACCGTCCTTTACGGCGCTGCCTACTACAACGAATACATGCCGCAGGACACCCCCGACGCCCAGGCCATCCGCCTCGACAAAGATGTCGCACTGATGAAAGCCGCCGGCCTCAACGTGGTCCGCATGGGTGAGTCCACCTGGAGCCTTTGGGAGCCCGAAGACGGCCGCTTCGAGTACGCCTGGATGGACCGCGTCGTCGACGCCATGGGCAAGGCCGGCATCAAGGTGATCCTCGGCACGCCCACCTACTCCATCCCCGCGTGGATGGCCCACCAGCATCCGGAAATCCTCGCCAGGCGTATCCCCGGCGGCATGTTCGGCGGCCAGCCCGTCGCCGTTCCCTACGGCATCCGCCAGAACATGGACACCGATTCCCCCGCCTACCGTTTCTACGCCGAGCGACTCATCCGCCACATCGTCACTCACTATAAAGACAACCCCACCGTGATCGGCTGGCAGCTGGACAACGAAACCGGCAGCTACGACGCCGCCAACCCCGACGTCTTCATCGGCTTTCAGCACTACCTCGAAAAGAAGTTCGTCACCCCTGAGGCGCTGAGCAAGGCCTGGTTCCTTAACTACTGGGGAGAAAACCTGCTCACCTGGGAAGACCTGCCCACCCGTGACGGCACCATCTCCACAGGCTACAAGCTGGAGTGGACGCGCTGGAGCCAAATGCGCGTCACCGACTTCCTTCACTGGCAGGCCGCGCTGGTTCGCGAGTGCGCCTCGCCCAGCCAGTTCATTACCACCGACTACGGCGGCATGATGAAGCGCGACGTGAATGAGAATGCTGTTGCCGACTCACTCGACATTGTCGCCGACAACATCTATCACGGCACCCAGGACCACTACGACGGCTCCTTTCAGGCTTTGCAAAGCGATTTCTCCCGCTCACTCAAGCTCCATAACTTTCTGGTCACCGAAACCAACGCGCAAACCATCGGCTGGACCTCCGGCGGCCAGTCTCCGCCCTACGACGGCCAGCTCCGCGAAGATGTCTACACCTATCTCGCCAGCGGCGCCAACATGGTCGAGTACTGGCATTGGGCCTCGCTTGCTGCGAATCAGGAAACCTACTGGAAGGGCATTCTCTCCCACGATCTGGAGCCCAATCGCGAGTACGCCGAGATGAGCCGCACCGCGCATGAGCTACAAAAGATCGGCCCGCATCTGGTCGGAATCCAGGTTCACAACCAGGTCGCCATCCTATGGAGCCGCGACTCCGCTAACGCCATCAGCTTTATGCCTTACGGCGGCGGCGTCCCGGCAAGAAGCTGGACCGGCGAGCCCGACGGCTACGCCTCCCTGGTGCAGCAGATGCACAAGACCCTCTACGACCTCAACGTCGGCTCCGACTTTGTCTTCCCCGAGACCCAGGATTTTTCCGCCTATAAAGTCCTCATCGTCCCCGCGCTTTACATCTCCGACGACGCCCTGCTGCAGCGCATTGCCGATTACGTCAAGGCCGGCGGCCATGTGGTCATGACCTTCAAGAGCGGATTCGCCAATGAGAATTCCGCCGTCCGCTGGGTTCGGGCGCCCGGTCCTCTNNCTTCCACGTCGGCGAAGCCGACCCCACCGCCAATCAGGTCAAGTATTGGGCTGAATTCCTCATGCCCGAACACGCCAAACCCCTTGCGTATTACGACCACCCCTTCTTCGGCAAGTGGCCCGCCATCACCGAGAACGACTTCGGCGCCGGAACCCTGCTTTATGAGGGCACCTACCTTTCTGAAAAGCTGCAGACCGCCGTCCTGCGCCGCACCCTCGAGCAGGCCGGCCTCACCGGCCCCGACCAGCAGCTCCCTGCCGCCGTCCATGTGCAGCATGGCGTCAACCGCCTCGGCAAGCGCCTTCATTATTACTTCAACTACTCAGGCTCTGAAGTCAAAGTAACTTACCCGCACGCCGCCGGGACCAACCTCCTCGACGGAAAATCCGTAGCAAAATCCGCCGTGTTAACCCTCCCGCCTTGGGATCTGGCCATCATCGAAGAGAACTAGAAAACGCCTGAGATTCGAAGCCCTGGGACTGGAAGATTCCTGTCAAGAAACTGTTTGACAACCGCTCGACTTCCCGTTTCAAATCAGGCCTCGGCAATATTCCCCCCATCGCGACTCAACAGCCCGCAACGCAACAGGCATGGAGGCAAGCGCACACATGAAGACGAAAGCGATTCTGTTCGTAACGCTGGTGGCCGGCTGCGTAGGCTGCGGCACCAGCGTCAAGGTTGATACAACGGCAAAAGATCAAGCCGATATACAGGCATTGGAGGGTCGTTTCCAAACGGCGTTCAACGCCAAGGATGTCAACGCGATCATGGCGTTGTACACACCCGACCAGAGCATGATCGTGTTCGATGCTGTTCCGCCGCGGCAATATATCGGCTGGGCCGCCTATAAGAAAGACTTTGAAGATTTCTTTGCGGCATTCCCGGGTCCTGCAGACCTGAAAATGACCGACTTGGACATTACCGTCGGAGGCGACGTCGCCTACGGCCACAACATAGAACGCACCACAATGACAGACAAGAGCGGCAAGAAAGTTGAAATGACCGTCCGCGTCTCTGACGGATACAAGAAAGTCAACGGCCAGTGGCTCATCAGCCATGAGCACGTGTCCGTCCCCGTCGACCTGAACACAATGAAACCGGATCTTGACTCGAAGTAAGTCGCCGGGTGCCCAGGTCTCGACATCTCCGGCGACAGTCTTTGTCGCTAGGTCGAGAATTCGCTTTTGAGACCTGGGAACACAATCCTCAAATCGGAATTAGGGAAGTGATCCCTTTACTCCCCATCAGGCGGCACCTGTTCCAGCAACCGCTTCCACGTCTTCTGGTTTTTGCGGAACCCCCGCTTCATATCCTCCAGAATCCGCTCGAAATCCGCATTCGTCCGCAGATTATTCCACGCCGGATTCTTCTGGAACCACGGATAATTCTCGTTCCCTAAATAAATCGCCCGCCGCAGCCAGTGCAGCGCCTCGCTCGAGTCGCCTTCCACCGCAAAGTACGATGCCAGCCGGTAAGCCATTTCGCTGTCCGCCTCGGCCGCGGCCAGCGTGTCATCCTTCAGCAGCGCGGCGGCCCGCTCCCGCTCGCCCGCCTGCACATAACACAGTGCCAGAGTCGGCACTGCGATGCGCAGCGAATCATCGGTGCGAATCACGCCCTCCAGTATCTCAATCGCCGCGCTCAGGTTGCCCAGCCTCATCTGCTGGTACCCGGCCGACGTTCTTAGCAGCGGATGCCGCGGCTCCAGCGCCAGCCCTTTTTCAAGCTCATCGCCCGCCAGCTCAATCTGGTTCTGATAGTGGTAAACGCGCGCGCGGTGGTTATAGAGGATCGGCGCGCTGGCCGGATTCAGCTTCAGCGCGCGGCTGAACTGATGCAGCGCCTCCTCATACATTCCATCCCCGCGCAGCGCCAGCCCCGCCACCATGTGCACGTTCCAGTCGTTCGCCGCTCCCGCCAGCAGATTGGCAATGCCGTGCCGCGCTGACTCTTTTTCTCCCCGCGACAGCAGCATATAAATCCGGTAGAGATTGGCTTCCGTCGAAGCCGGGTCCAGGTTCAGCGCCTCGTCAAACGAACGCCGCGCATGCATCACGTGAATCTGCCCGCCAAACCCGTGCCGTACATACTGCAGCTCCGCAATCCCCAGCCCGCTCCAGCCCGCGGCAAACTCCGGATCCTTCGTCGTGACGCTCGTAAACAGCGCATGGGCGCGGTCCAGATCCCCGCGCGATCCCGTCCGCACCATGAACGAGCTCAGCATCGCGCGCGCCTGCAGGTACTCTTCGCTCACCGGCCCCGGCAGCGATTCATTGCCCGCGTCCCTGGCTCCCGCCCGCGGCGCGTCCATTTGATCACCGGCGCTCAGCCCGTGCAGCGCCGCAAACACTTCGTTTGAAATCTCCGTCTGCACCGCAATCAAATCCAGTGAAGCTACGCGAATCGCGCCCCCCGATCGCACGCTTTGCGAACTCACGTCCAGCAGTTGCCAGTTCAAATCGAATCCCTGTTCCGAACGAAGAAAATTCCCCGCCAGCACAAAGCTCACCAGCAGCTTCTGCCCCACTGACAGCGGATCCATTTGCGCAATCGGCAGCCGCATCAGCGTGCTCGACGGCCTCACCACCAGCGCCGGAATCCGCGCCAGGCGCGCCGCAATCGCGTCCGCCAGCGCAAACCCATACAGCGGCGCAACCTCCGTCGCGCCCAGGTTGGTGAACGGCAGCACCACCAGCGAGTTCTGCGGCTCGCGATCCACCGCAGACTCCCGAAACCGCTCTGCCAGCATGGAAAGAAACCCCGTGTTCCGCTTCTCCGCCTCGGCGCTCGTCGTGGGCAGGTTGGCCGCCGCATCGCCGGGAATAATTCCGGTCTCGATCTGCAGCGCCTTCATGATCGTCTTCAGCGCCTCGCGCACCTCGGCAGTCGAGGCGTAACGCGCCCCCGGATTCTTCTCCAGGCAAGTCGCAATCACGCTCTTCAGTTCCACCGAAATTCCCGGCACGCTCTCGCTCAAATCCGGCGGATCGGAAAACTGGATCGCGCGAATAGTCTGAAAGTCCTCCGCATCGGGCCGCGCAAACGGATGCCGTCCGCTGGCCAGCTCATACAGCAGCACCCCCAGCGCCCACACGTCCGACTGCACGCTCGACTGCCCGGTAACAAATTGCTCCGGCGCCATGTAGCGGATGGTCCCGCCCCGCGCAGTATACGTCGCCGCCACCGATGCATCCTTGGCTAGCGCCGGCTTGGACGGATCGAAACTTGCATCCCCGGGAGGCAGCCTCCGCGCCAGGCCGAAATCTAGAATCTTCACGAGGCCCCCATCGGTCAGCATTACGTTTTGCGGCTTCAGATCGCGATGAAAAATCCCCAGCGTGTGCGCCGCCTGCAAGCCATCCGCGATTTGTATGCCGACTGAAAGCACCAGTTGCAGGCTCGCCGGCCCGCGCGCAATCAGCTCGTCCAGCGACTGCCCCGGCACGTATTGCATCACGATGTAGCCTTCGTCTCCGCTCTCGCCCACCTCNNAGCCCGGTGCGCAGGATCTTCAACACCACTGGACGCTGCAACAACGTGTCGTTGGCCAGATACACCACGCCGCTGCCACCCGCGCCCAGCTTGCGAACTATCTCGTAATGTTCAATCGTTCTGCGCTTCATCTCTTTCGGTAAGTGTACCGGCCCGCTCATGAAGAACGTCTGAAGACAAGATGAAACTAGAATACGATTCCCGGATTGAACTGTTTGAGGGGAGGAGTCAGGAATCAAGCCAGAGGGCAACGGACAATAGTTTGGCAGCGAATTACGAATCAGGTCAATCCGTCAATGCCCCCGCCGTTCTTCGCTTTTCGCAGGCGGCAACTGCCGTTCCTTCTCAATCCGCGTCTGTCCTCGCCGCCCCAGCAACAGCATCGTCACCCCAAACACCAGCAGCACCAGCCCCCACCACAAATTCGCATCAATGCCCATGCTCCTGGCATACATCGCCGCGTTGCCTCGGGTCGCCAGACCAAACGCGCTGAGGATCACGCCCAACAGCGTAAACATCAATCCCATCGGAATGCGCAAATCCAGACTCATCGCTTATCTCCCCTTCAGTGAACCAGGCCAGTGCGAGCCTCCCGCGAGCGTCTGCCGCACTGCAAGTGCTCAGTAAAAGAAAATGTTCAACCCGATCGCGCCCAGCAGAATCGCCATAGCCAGCGCCTCGGGCCGCTTCCACCACACAATGTGCGAGCGTTCCGGTTTCGGTGTCAGTGAGTGCACCAGCCCCACCAGCTCCGCCTCCGGCCGCGCTTTGGTGCAGTAACTCACCACCACGGTCACAATAAAATTGGCGCTGAAAGCGAAAATCGCGGTCCAGAAATTCTGCGCCATGTCGCTCGGATAGTGATGCAGCACCGCAATCCATCCGCCGTGAATTCCAGGCCGCGCCTCGATCGGCAGCGTCAACCCATGGTGCAGCATGGCCGTGGCCGTGCCCGCAATCAGCCCTGAAAACGCCGCGTGCCCCGTCGCCCGCTTCCAGAACATGCCCAGCAGAAACGTCGCAAACAACGGCGCATTCACAAAGCTGAACACCAGTTGCAGCGTGTCCATGATGTTATTGAAATTGATGGCCGCATACGCCGTCCCAATCGAAAGCAGAATGCCGCCCACCGTCGCCCATCGACCCACCGCCATGTAATGCCGGTCGCTACCGCCTTTGTGGATATAACTTTGGTATAAGTCGTAAGTAAATACAGTATTGAAGGCGGTCACATTGCCCGCCATGCCGCTCATAAAGCTGGCCAGCAGCGCCGTCAATCCCAATCCCAGAATCCCGGTCGGGAAAAAGTGCAGCAGCATGTTGGGCGTGGCCATGTCGTAGTCCAGCAGCGGTTGCCCGCTCGCGTCCAGCATCGCCTTGCCGGTCACCGGATTGATCTTCGCCGGCACCAGTCCCCTGCCTTCAGCCGCTTCGGGAGATACCACTGTCGTCTCGCGAATAATGGAGCCATCGGCGCCATGGCTTTCCACTGTCGTCGTCTTCGGCGTCGCCATTCCAATCGCCAGCAGCCCCGGCAAAATCACCAGAAACGGAAACAGCATCTTCGGCACTGCGGCAATTAGCGGCACGCGTCGCGCCGATTCCATATTCTTTGAAGCCATCGCCGTCTGGATCACCAGAAAATCCGTGCACCAATATCCCGACCCCAACACAAACCCCAGCCCCATGCCCAGCCCGATAATCTCTATGCCCATCGGGTTTGTGGCGGCGTGTGACACGCCCTTCCACTCGTGCATATACTGCATCGGGACCGACGCTTTCAGTCCATTCCAGCCCCCAATGTTGCGCAGCCCAATCAGCACCAGCGGCAGAAATCCCGCAATAATCAGGAAGAATTGCAGCACCTCGTTGTAAATCGCGCTGGTCAGACCGCCCAGAAAAATGTAAGCCAGCACAATCACCGCCGACAGCACAATCGAAAAAGTAAATATCCCCTCTGTCCGCCATCCCAGCGCATAAAACAATCCGTCGAACAGGTGCAGCGCCTGGATCAGCCGCGCCATCGCGTACATCGAAATCCCCGAGCTGAACACCGTCATCACCGCAAACGAGCAGGCATTCAGGGCGCGCGTCTTCTCGTCGAACCGCATGCGCAAAAATTCCGGCACACTCCGCGCCTTTGACCCGTAATAAAACGGCATCATGAAGATGCCCACAAAAATCATCGCCGGTATCGCGCCGATGCCGTAGAACTGCGCCGTCTCCAGGCCGTACTTCGCCCCCGACGCGCCCATGCCGATCACTTCCTGCGCCCCCAGGTTGGCGCTGATGAACGCCAGGCCGCAGATCCACGCCGGCAGTGCCCGCCCCGCCTGGAAAAAATCCTTGCTCGTCTTCATGGATCGCTTGAGCGCAAACCCGATGCCCAGCACAAACACGAAGTACAGCAGCATGATCAGCCAATCGACTGAGGTCAGGTTCAACACAAACGTCTCCTGAAAGTGAAGAAGTGAAAACGGAGTAAAAACAATGTTGCTGCGCGCGGAAAAGCAACCAGAACACTCTACGCAGCCAAGCCGAGTCAAGTCCAGCCCAATTTGAAAAGGTTTTCAGAATCGCCCTGAATCTAATCTTTCACTGAAAGGAGCTCTTGTCGGTCAATCTTGTCACGAGCACGGTTTTCTCGTACTCTGAGTGTCATGGAAGTACATTTCACACCCGAGCAGGAAGCGAAACTGACGCAATCCGCCGCTCAGCAAGGCCGCAATCCCGACGAGTTTGTACGCCAAGTCGTGGCGCGGTACTTTGACGAGGAAAGCCGCTTCGCTGACGCGGTGAAGCGTGGCGAGGAAGCGTTAATTCGCGGCGAGTCCCTGACGCATGGGCAGGTGGGCAAGCGTCTCGAACGGTTCTTGCAACCCTGATGGAGGTCCGCTGGTCCATACCCGCCGCAGAAGATTTACAGCACATTTG